>NZ_JAKUFX010000196.1:0-7412 GCF_022663635.1 Bacillus cereus group sp. BfR-BA-01356
TTGGCTCAAAAACCCAACATTTATTTGGTACGCCCACCCAATTTGTTGGGGTGGGTATAAATTTGGGGGGGCACTTCAGTCCTGTCGGGCGGCTTCTTTTAATTTATATTCACCAATTCATCAAACTTAAACTTAGTATTCAAACCAAAGGCATCTGTACAATATATAGTTTTCGTCATCGGTTCAATATGTAATACATTTATGTACATGTCTTGCACCATTCCATCACGATAGTATGAGATATGTATTTCTTCTTCCTCGTGAAAAGATTGCATTAACGCTCTTTCTATTCGTTCCATAGTATCTTGTGTTAAAAAAGGTTTAGGTACTTTATATTGTTCCTCAAACATTCTATGTATTTCCTCGTATTGCTCCGGTATTGAAGCAAACGGATTCCATTTCACCATACCTCTTCCACGTACTACAGGAAAGCTGTTATATCCCATGATGTAATACCTCACTTTTGTTTTTTTAACTCCACTACAAACAAACGTGTGTTCTTTTTTAAGGTTTGAAAAGGGACCATTTTGTTAACATGAATATTCAAAAATAATTTTTCAAGTTAGAATATTCAAAAACTTATTTATGCAAACAAGCATGTCATGATAACATTTAACAAAAGGGGGTAGAAGTAGATGAGTGTTGACATTATTTCTAAAGAAGAAATCACAAAATTATTAAACGAATGGTATCAAGCTATGATTTCACAACGTGTATTACAGTCTCAGAAAATAAAAGAAGATATTGCAAATAAAATCAATAATATTAAGGAAGACCAAACAATATTAGTCTACTACGCTTTATTGAATGCACGGTATAAACTGCTAATTCGGGATATGGATAGTACAAAAGATATTCTGGACAAAATCGAGCCTTTACCAGAGTCTACAGAAACATTTTTAGAGTACTATCATCATTTATTTAAAGCAATTTACGCTATTAATAAAGCAAACCATAGTGAAGCAAGAATGCAATTTGAAAAAGCTGAAACGTTTTTAGAATACATGCATGATGAAATTGAAAAAGCAGAATTTAATTATTGGCTTGCAGTCCATTACTATCACGTATTAAAACCGATCCTAGCAGTTCAATTTGCTACAAAGGCGAATGAAGTATTTTCAATTAGTCCAGGGTATGAATTAAAAACTGCAGCATGCTTAAATACTTTAGGAATGGCACACATTCGACTAAATGAATTCGAAAGTGCAGAGGAATATTTACTTTCAGCACTAGGTACCTTCCAAAAATCTAATGATGAACTTCTTATTAAACGAGTTAAGCATAATTTAGGACTTTTATACGCAAGTCAAAACATGCCAGAGTTAGCAATTAAACACTTAGAGGATTCATTAGAAAATAACGCTAAAACTATGTTTCTTTTAGCAAGAGAACATTTTAAGTTAGGTTATAGTGATATCGCTAATGAATATATTGAGAATGGCTATAAGATTAGCGACTTATGTTATCGTCATCATTTCCGAATTTTAAAAGCAGTACATAACTATGTACCGCAAGAAGAATTAGAAAATGTGGTTATAGAAGGTATTTCGTATTTTGAAAAAGAAGAATTATATGATTGGGTAAAAGAATATGCTTCTCTTTTAGGTGAAATATTCTATGGTTCAGAAAATCATAGAAAAGCAAGCAAGTATTTGCACATCGCTTTAGATGCAGACAAAAAGAGCATAGAAAGAAGGGCGCTAAAATGAAAAAAGCAATCTTATTAATGATGATGTTATCCGCTGTTTTTACTTTTGGTCTTACTAATGCAAAAGACATACCACAAAACGAAGCAATTGAAGTGTTTATGGATCATGGAGAACATATTTAAAACCTAAGGAAGAGGGCGCTTATAGTGTCCTCTTTTTAATATCTATTATTTATATGATGAGGTTGCAGGTACGTCTTTTGGTTATTGTTTGATAAACGTAAGATGTTTCTAAAAATGTGTATACAAAGGTGTATTTTTGTACTGTATATGTTCACGTACTATATAAAAAAGTATGAAAATCTATAAAAATAATTATTTCAATAAAATTTGTTTTAGATATTAAAAAGTGCCAAAACCCTTGTGGTATAAGGGGTTTGGCACTTTTGTGTTTTTTATATTTTATCAAATAAACAACCCTAAAACTGCTCATTCTTCTCCCAAGATTCAACGATATAATGTGCAATCGTCGGATTGAAGCCTTTACCAACTAAAAACATAATCGCAGCAACTTCTGTTAATGCGTGTTCGTGTGATGTATGTTTTGCTTCATTTAAACCGTAATCTACCCATGGTTTTACGAAATCTAGTACAGGTTTCTTGAAAGATAAAAATTGTGTACCGACAACTTGTTGAATTTGTTGTTGTGTTGGTTCAGTAATTGGTCCAGGTGGTAAGATTTGTGGTTGTGTAATGTCTAGTGTTGGTCCGGGCGGTAAAATTTGTGGTTGAGTTGGATCTATTGTTGGTGGTTTAGGTGGTGAGACACGTGCGTCGTAGTTTGGTTGATACATTTGTTGTTGATATTGCGGTTGTTGTGGCTGAGTTGTGTATGGGTTTTGTGGTGCTACATATGGATTTTGTGGATATTGTTGTTCTTGGTTTTGTGGTGCTACATATGGATTTTGTGGATATTGTTGTTCTTGGTTTTGTGGTATTACATATGGATTTTGAGGATATCGCTGTTCTTGATTTTGTGGTGCTGCATATGGATTTTGAGGATATTCATAATTTGGACGTGTGTCATATGGATTTTGTTGAAATTCAGTTTCTTGGTTTTGCGTTGTTGCATATGGGGTTTCGTCATGTTGTTGCTCTTGCTGTTGTAACTCTTGTTCTTCGTATTGTTCTGTGTATCTCTGTTCTTGTTGTTGAGGATACAATGGTTGCCTTGGATAAGGCGGTTGATTATTATAGAACATGTTTATTCCTCCTTCATGATGATGCCTACCACCTAGTGTATGGGCGGACAAGAAAATATGTGATGAAAAAATGCGGGCGTGTTACAATAAGTAACTGGGTGAAGATAAAATGACAAAACAAGAAAAAATTCAAAAAACAATTACTTTTGTAAAACATATTTTAGAAAAAGATGCGAGTGGGCATGATTGGTATCATATTGAACGTGTACATAAAATGGCGATTTCTTTATCTGAGCAAGAAGGTGGAAATCGTTTTATAATTGAAATGGCAGCATTACTTCACGATGTGGCAGATGAAAAGCTAAATGAAAGTGAAGAAGCAGGAATGAAAAAAGTTTCTGGTTGGTTAGAAGAGCTACGTGTTGAAGAAGAGGAAAGTAAACATATTCTTCATATCATCGCCAATATGTCTTATAAAGGTGGCCATGGCGGCACAGTAGAGTCACTTGAAGGGAAAATTGTTCAAGATGCGGATCGTTTAGATGCTCTTGGTGCAATAGGAATTGCTCGTACATTTGCATATGGCGGGGCGAAAGGGAGATTAATGTATGACCCAACTATTCCGCCGCGTGAAGAAATGACGAAAGAAGAGTATAGAAAAAATAATGATCCATCTTTAAATCATTTTTATGAAAAACTTTTGAAATTAAAAGATTTAATGAATACGAATGCAGCAAAACAAGAGGCTGAAATTCGTCATCTTTATATGGAACAGTTTATTGAACAATTTATGAAAGAGTGGAATGCACAAATATGAAAATGTTAACTGTGGAGAACTTATCAAAATCATATGGAGAAAAGCCGTTATTTGATGGATTATCATGTAGTATTACAGAAGGACAACGTGTCGGAATTATTGGTGTAAACGGAACTGGTAAATCGACATTATTAAAAATTATTGCGGGATTAGAAACTCCTGATACAGGTGATATGACGCATTCACGTGGGTATACAATTAGTTATTTATCACAGCAACCAGAGTTTGATGAAAAACTGACAGTATTAGAGCAAGTGTTCCATGGCGATACACCTTTAATTCGTCTTCTTCGTGATTATGAAAAAGCACTATTAAATATTGAAAAAGATCCAAGTAATGAAAAAGTACAGGAACAATTATTTGCAGTGCAGCAACGTATGGATGCAATGAGTGCATGGGAAGCAAATGCAAATGCGAAATCTCTTTTAACGAAATTAGGAATTACGGACTTCACTGCAATTGTTGGGAATTTATCTGGTGGACAGAAAAAACGTATCGCAATGGCACAATGTTTTATTGAAACACCGGATTTATTAATTTTAGACGAGCCTACGAACCATCTTGACCACGAGACAGTTGAATGGTTAGAAGAATATTTAGCGAGATATACAGGTTCGGTATTACTTGTAACCCATGATCGTTATTTCTTAGATCGTGTGACGAATCGTATTTTTGAATTAGATAATGGTAAACTATATAGCTACGAAGGAAACTATAGTACATTTTTAGAAGCGAAAGCACTTCGTGAAGAGCAAGAATTGGCACAAGAATCGAAACGCCAAAATTTATATCGTCGTGAACTTGCTTGGATTCGTCGTGGTGCAAAAGCCCGTTCTACGAAACAAAAGGCGCGTATTCAGCGTTTTGATGAGCTAAAGGCACAAGAAGGACCAGCTGCAAAACAGTCAGTTGATATTGCACTAAGCGGAAGTCGTCTAGGAAAGAAAGTACTTGAGTTAAAAGATGTAACGAAAAAATTTGGCGATAAGACGGTATTACATAATTTTAATCATATTGTGAAACCGGGTGATCGTATCGGAATTATTGGGGCGAATGGAAGCGGGAAATCTTCCCTATTAAATATGCTTGCAGGTAAGTTATCTCCTGATAGTGGTGAAGTGGAAGTAGGACAAACTGTAAAAGTTGCTTATTATACGCAAGAAAATGAAGAGATGAATTTAAATCAGCGTATGATTGAATACATTAAAGAGATTGCAGAAGTTATTCATACGACAGATGGAAAAGTAATTGGTGCATCTCAAATGTTAGAACGTTTCTTATTCCCAACTCATTCACATGGTACACCGCTTGGTAAACTATCTGGTGGTGAAAGAAGACGTTTATATTTATTACGTATTTTAATGGGAGAACCAAACGTACTTTTACTTGATGAACCTACGAATGATCTAGATACACAAACATTAACAGTACTAGAAGATTATTTAGAAGATTTCCCAGGTGTCGTTTTAACTGTATCGCATGACCGTTACTTCTTAGATAAAGTAGTAGATGAACTGTTCATCTTTACTGGCGGAGGCGAAGTGCGTGAGTTTCTAGGTAGTTATACAGATTATTTAGAAATGGAAAAAACGAGAGAACTTATGGAGAAAGCGGAAGTTCAAAAAGAGAAAAAAGTTGTAGAAGAAGCGCCAAAACAACAACGTAAACGTAAACTTTCATACAATGAACAGCGTGAATGGGAAACGATTGAAGATACAATTGCCGAACTTGAAGAGAAAATTGAGTCAATTGGAGAAGAACTTGCGAAAGTTGGATCTGACTTCACAAAGGCACAAGAATTATCTGAAGCACAGCAGAAAACAGAAGAAGAGCTAGAAAAAAAGATGGAAAGATGGAGTGAACTATCAGACATCGTTGAAGGATTAAAATAAAAACAAGCTGCATATATTGAAAAGTAAAGAGAAAAACTTTACACTATTGGTAGAACCTATTTTAGGAGGGAAAAAATGAGAACATCTAATCCAATGTTGAAAAAAGAGGCATTCCGTAAAGAGGGAGCAAGTGCTTCTGCGATGACGATTGGCGGAACAGTAGGCAAAACGTTCATTATGCTTATCTTGCTACTTGCAACGTCTGTCTATTCATACATACAGATGATGCAGGGGACGATGAAGATGCCAGTATTAATTGGTGCTTTAATCGTTGCGGCAATCATCGCATTTGCGTCTATGTTCTTCCCGCGCATTTCACCTTTTGGTGCACCAATCTATGCAGCGGTAGAAGGGGTTGTGTTAGGAAGTATTTCAGCAGTTTATACAATGAAATTTGGCGATTCTATCGTTTTAAATGCTGTATTACTAACAATCTCAATTCTATTTGCAATGTTAGTGTTATATGCAACACGCGTAGTAAAAGTAACGGATAAATTCCGTACAGGCGTGATGGCAGCAACACTTGGAATTATGGTTATGTATTTAGTCGTATTCCTACTAAATATGTTTGGTGTAACTGTTCCATACATTCACCAAGGTGGTACAATCGGTATTATTATTAGTGCAGTTGTTATTGTAGTTGCTGCATTAAACTTATTACTAGATTTCGATTTAATCGAAAATGGTGTACGTAGTCAAGCTCCGAAATATATGGAGTGGTATACTGCGATGGGACTAATGCTTACATTAGTATGGTTATACTTAGAAATTCTTCGTTTCGTTTCTTACTTTACGAAAAATGACTAATAAAAAAATCCTGCATGAAAAATGCAGGATTTCTTTATTTTCAAAGATATATTGAATGTATGGTATAATATGGATGATAGCAACTTGAAGTGAAGGAGATGGAATATGATGAAAGAGAAGAAGGGGATTATGAAAAAACTATTTTCTAAAAGTTTTTTCATAGAACTAGATGAAGCTTTAACGTATCCATCATCAAAAGTTATTACTTCAGCGATTGAAGGATATGCAGCTGAATGCAATGAAAGACTAAAATTTGAGAGTAAAGTTAAACCGATTACTTTCTACTTAGAAAATGCAATGTACCGTGCTGAAATAAAGATGGCTCGCGGAGGATATTACATATCTTGTACTGAAGTGTAATAAATTTTGAAACCATACATGTTTGAACTATGTATGGTTTCTTTTTTTGTTTTGTAAGGTCTAAAATAATACTTTTTATTTACGGATATATCATTTTGTGCTTTTTACCATTCAAACATTTCTCCTTACAATGAAGAAAAACATGTGAGGTGGTATAACTTATGATGAATCGAGTTGTATTAATCGGTAGATTGACAAAGGAGCCAGAATTATACTACACAAAACAAGGCGTCGCTTATGCACGAATATGTGTTGCAGTGAATAGAGGATTTCGAAATAGTTTAGGTGAACAACAAGTCGATTTTATTAATTGTGTCGTTTGGCGCAAATCGGCTGAGAATGTAACTGAATATTGTAAAAAGGGATCACTCGTTGGGATTACAGGGCGTATTCAGACTAGTAATTACGATAATGAACAAGGCAAGAGAATATATAGAACTGAAGTTGTGATTGAGAGTATTACCTTTTTGGAGAGAAGGCGGGAGGGGGCATCGTAATAAAAGGTGATTTGAAGTAATAGCTTCGGAAAAAATTGTGGAAAGTATTTTAATAAACTTAAAGAGGGGATACCGCCACATGCCCATCAACTTAAAAATCTTCACTACCCCCAAGTGTAAAAAAACGTTATTCTTTCTAAAAAAGCTAGACTAGAAAGGATGACGTTTTCTTATGAATCTCTCGATTCA
>NZ_JAKUFX010000197.1:0-7242 GCF_022663635.1 Bacillus cereus group sp. BfR-BA-01356
TTAAACAATAAACAAATTAGATGGAGCGCCGTATGAGGTGAAAGTCTCACGTACGGTGTGGAGTGGGGGAAAAGGTAGAGATAACTTCAAATCCTTACCTATCACTAACAATAAGCTTGTTCTAATTTAGCGTGTACGAACTTACAATAATAATAGACAGGCAGCATAGAGGAGGGAATAGCGTGAGGAAGGTTATCGGTTGGTCGCTTTTTTTGTACGTTGGATTTGCGTTACTTATATATTGGTATTTATTTGGATGGAATCATGAACTTATTCCGGACATGTATAAGGGAACGAGTGCAGATCCAGAAACGTTTATGAGTACGAGAGAGCTTACGCTAAGCCAAGATTATTCGCGCGTGAAAAATTTACTATACTTTTTAGCGACGCCTCTTGAATGGATTATTTTATTATTTGTACTTGTGCTAGGTATTTCAAGAAAGTTTGAGAAATGGTCGAAGGAAACGACTAAAATAAGTGTTTTGCAAGTTGCGATTTATTTCTTTTATTTATCATTACTGACAACAGTGCTTGCCTTACCGATGCAATGGATTGGCCGGAAAGTGTCCGTTGATTACGGCATTTCAACACAAAGTACACAAAGCTGGATAAAAGATCATGTTATCGGTTTTTGGGAAAGTTATGCGACTATGTTAATCGTAGTTACCGTTCTATTATGGCTTATCCGTAAATTTCCGAAGAGATGGTGGCTCGCAGGATGGGCGCTCTCTGTTCCATTTACAATCTTTTTAACATTCATACAGCCTGTCGTTATTGATCCACTGTATAACGACTTCTCGACGCTGAAAAATAAAGAATTAGAAACGAAAATTTTAGCGATAGCAGACAAAGCGGACATTCCTGCTAAACACGTATATGAAGTAAATATGTCAGAAAAAACGAATGCATTAAATGCTTACGTAACAGGAATTGGCCCTAACGCCCGTATTGTAATGTGGGATACAACACTTAAGCAGTTAAAAGATAAAGAGATTTTATTTATCATGGCCCATGAAATGGGGCATTATGTTATGAAGCATATATATTTTGGCGTTGCAAGTTATGTATTGCTATCGTTTATAGGTATGTTTTTAATTAGTCGTATTATAAATATGTGTATTCGCAAATGGGGAGATACATTGCAAATTTCAAAAGTAGCATGTTTCTCCATTTTACCTTTATTTTTCTTAATTTCTTCTGTCCTCTCTTTTGCAGCACAACCAGCAACAAACTACGTTTCACGTATAGAAGAAAGAGCGGCAGATCAATATGCTTTAAATATGACGAAGGATGGGAAATCTGGTGTGAAAACTTTTCAATATTTATCAAAAACAAGTTTAAGCCAAGTAAATCCGCCTGCGTTAGTAAAATTTTTCTTATACACGCACCCACCAATTTTTGAAAGAATTCATACGTTTGAACAATATGAGAAACAAAGCAAAAAGGAGTAGCATGATAGCTACTTCTTTTTTTATAGAGATATAAGTTTCATATTGGGAATATTTATCATTGCTTTTTATTGTGATTTTGTAAATAATAAGCTATAAAATTCTAAAAATCTATATATAAAGGAATAAAGGTGGAAAAATGTATTTTTTACAAAATTTAAAAGTGAAATATAAATTATTGTCGCTTATTTCATTAGCAGTTTTAGGTATGGTAATTATAAGCAGTGTAGCAATTAGTTCTATTAATAAGATTAAGCATGATACAGAGGTTGTAGTAGATGATTATCAATATTCTGCAATTTTATTAGAAGGAATGCTTCGTACACAAAATTCACTAGAATATAACCTACTAGAATTAATTACGGTATCACAAAATGAAGTGGCAAATAAAGAGGGAATAATTGATAATATTGAAAAGGATCTTAAAAAATATGATTCTTTATTAAAAGAATATGATGATGGTTTTAATTTAAGTAAGCAAGAGGATGAACTGTTTCAGAAGATGAAGAAATCTTTGCCAAGTTATAAAGATACATATAAAAAATTATTTGAAAAGGCAAAGGCAACAAACGAGCCACAAATGGTAAATGAATTTCAGAAGGAATTAAAACCGAAGGGAATAGAGTTAGCCGGTTATGCAGTGGATCTAGAATCGTATGTTTCAAATTTAGCTGACCAAGTATTTAAAGATTCTCAAAAAATGATTGATCGTTCCGTTATTACCTTTATCATACTTGTAGTAGTTACTACAATCGTTATATGTATAGTAAGTTATATTATTAGCAAGCTTATAGTTGCTCCTTTACAAACGGTTAGTCGTATGATGGAAAGAGCGAAAGAAGGAGATTTAACCGTACATGGTGATTATAATGCTAAAGATGAATTAGGTGTATTAGTAAGTAATTTTAACGAGATGATTGCAGGGCTAAGAACAAATATGCAAGAAGTAGAGAATAATATTCAGCTTTTATTTCAACATGCAGACGGAGTAGTATCTGCATCAGAAGTATCTAGTAGTGCAGCAAAGAAAATCACTATGGATATTGAAGAAGTTGCAAATGGTGCAGAGAGTCAAATGCAAGCAATGGAACAAACTGCGGGTGCGATGGAAGAGTTGACACAAGGAATGCAGAGTATAGTCAATACATCGTCCTCTGTAAATGAATTATCTGCTCAATCAGCATTAGATGCAGAGAATGGTAACAAATTAATGAAACAAATGATTCAACAGATGGATACAATCCAAAATTCGGTACATAGTGGTGTGAAACAAGTAGAGACTATGAAAGAACAATCAGAAGAAATTGTTAAAATCATTGATGTTATGCAAGGTATTACCTCCCAGATTAACTTATTAGCATTAAACGCCGCAATTGAGGCTGCACGTGCTGGTGAAAGTGGTAGAGGATTTGCAATTGTGGCAGATGAAGTGCGGAAATTAGCAGAACAATCTAGTGATTCTGCAAAACAAATTGAGAATCTTATTACTCAAGTTATGGGAACAACGAACCATACGGTACATATGATGGGGAAGGTAGATAATGAGGTACAGGCAGGTACACAAGTAGTAATGCATACCGAAAAAGTATTTGGAACAATTACAGAAAAAGTACAACAAGTATCTGAGCAAATTCAAACGGTATCTATGTCTACAGATGAAATTGCAGCGAGTAGTGAGGAAATCTCGGCTTCTGCAGAAGACATGGCTCAAATTTCCCAAAGATCATCTGACCGAACTGATAGGGTAAAAGAGTCTATTCAACAGCAAGAAAAATCTGTTCAAGAGATTTCGGTTTCAATTGAACATATGCATAACGCAGCAGGAAAACTAAAACAAATAGTTGCCCAATTTACTCTTCAAAAGTAGTAGCATATTTGAGTGTTAATAAATATAAAAAATCATCCTCTTTTAAGAAAAAAGGATGATTTTTTTATCCCGCTATTTGCTGGGCAGTAAGACCTCCACCTCAAAATTCAGCGAAAGCGAGTTATCAGTGAAGGGGAATGCTACCTCTGAAATATAAACCATGAATATAGTAGCCTCCACTAGGTATCTCCTTTAGGTGCCAATAAAGGGAAGTTATAAAGTGAAAAGGAGTTTATAAAGAGATTGTAGAATGTTTTAGTATATAACACCTTAGATGTGACAACTTCCTTTTTGAAAAAGAAAGAAGGGAGTATAAAGCAGAAAGGTAGTGGAAATATTTCTTCTAGAAGATTTACATTTTATCTTACATTCACCAAAAAATAATACTCCTGAAACAATGAAGTTCATTTTATTTGAATGAAATAGGGAGAGAGGACAATGAAGAAAAAAATATTGGGTGTAATGATGATTGCGACAATGGCAGGAGGTATATTTGCAGGGACGAATGTGACGCCTGTAAAAGCAGAAGAGTATCCACAAATGATTGTGTTTGAAGATGTTCCATACGGATTTTGGGCATATGATGCTATTATGGACTTAGCATATCATAAAATTATATTAGGGTATGGAAACGGGAAGTATGGTGTTGGCGATCTTATAACACGTGAACAAGTAGCTGGGACTATTTACAGAACACTTGAGATAAAAGAAGAAGGGCCAGTAGCGAATCCATATAAAGATGTTTCTGATAGTACAACAACTTTTAAAAAGGAAATTTTGGCGTTAACAAAACGTGGTGTTTTTTCAGGGGATGGCCAAGGGAATTTTAGGCCGAAAGCACCAATCTCTAGAGCGGAAATGTCTGTCATTTTAAAACGAGCATTTAATTTTGAAACGAAACAAAAACATACATTTAAAGATATTCCAAAAGGCCACTGGGCAGAAGATGCAATTAGTGCGTTACAATCTAATAATGTTGTGAGAGGAACTGGGAATGACATGTATGAATTAAATCGCCCTGTACCTAGAGAACAATATGCTCAGTTTATTAATAATGCGATTATTAATTATCATTTGAAAGAGGATTGGAAGTAGAGTGAAATATGAAAGCACAAATAGAAATATTTGTGCTTTTTTGTTTGTTTAAAAAAGAATTATTATTCTCATTTATGTATTTTTATGGTTATACACAAGCTTTATAATCAACCCGATGAAAAAGACATGATGTGTAATATGATTCACAAAACCGTCACGAAATGTGTCGAAAAATATATTGTCACTATACCATTTATTCTGTATATTTTTAAAAAAACATATACATATTGGGGAGATAATTTGATGAGCAAAAAATTATTAAAAACAGCTACAGCATTAACAATTATGGGTGGGGTGTTATTCTCAGCAGAGAGTAACAGTGTAAAAGCGGAAAGTGCACCGTTGCAAAAAACAAATACAATTGTATTTAAAGATGTACCAAAAGGGCATTGGGCATATGAGGCAATTCATGAATTAGCGGAACAAGAAATTATTTTAGGATATGGCGATGGAATATTCGGTTTTGGGGATAATGTAACACGTGAGCAAGTTGCAGCTTTAATTTACCGTGTGTTTGATATGGAAGAACAAGATGAATATGAAAACCCATATGGAGATATTGATGAAAATTCAACAAGCTTTATCGAGGAGATATTGGCTTTAACGGAAATGGGAATTTTCCAGGGAGACGAGAATGGAAACTTTAGACCGAAGGCGACGTTAACGCGTGCAGAAATGGCACAAGTTCTTACGAATGCTTTTGACTTACAGGCAAAGGGATCTCATAACTTTAATGATGTTTCAGCAAATTCATGGGCAACGAATGCAATTAGTGCAGTACAAACAAATGGTATTACAATAGGAATCGGAGAAGGTAAATTCGGTCCGTCTATGAAGGTAACGAGAGAACAATACGCACAGTTTTTACATAGAGCAATATTGCATGATATGGAACAAGGGCAGTAATAAAGTTTAACTAGTCAAAGTGAAATTTAAAAATAATACAAAAAGGTCGTTGTTGTATAACAGCGGCCTTTTTTGTATGAAATAAAGCGCGAAAGAATGGCGTTTTGAAAAAAAAATGAAATGAATTTTCAAAAAAAACTTCCTTTTCTGAAGATTTGTTATATAATATAAAACATAAAATCAAATCTGTTATAAAACAGTTTAAGAAGGGGATGCTAATATGTCGACGCAAACTTCACGGGTTACACTGCCCGGAGAAATGTTACCAGCGTACAACGAAATATTGACACCTGAGGTGCTTAGTTTTTTGAAGGAACTACATGAGAATTTTAATGAGCGCCGCATAGAACTTTTACAAAAACGTGTAGAAAAACAAAAGAGAATTGATGCAGGGGAGTTTCCGAAGTTTCTAGAAGAAACAAAACATATACGTGAAGCGGATTGGACAATTGCCAAGCTGCCAAAAGACTTAGAGGATCGCCGCGTAGAGATTACTGGACCGGTAGATAGAAAGATGGTCATTAACGCTTTAAATTCAGGAGCGCATCTTTTTATGGCGGATTTTGAAGATTCGAATTCACCAACTTGGGAAAACGCAGTTGAAGGGCAAATCAATTTACGAGATGCAGTAAAGGGAACGATTTCACATAAAAATGATAAAGGGAAAGAATATAGATTAAATGAGAAAACAGCTGTACTCATTGTACGTCCAAGAGGATGGCATTTAGAGGAAAAGCATATGCAAGTTGATGGGAAAAATATGTCGGGTAGTTTAGTAGATTTCGGCTTGTATTTTTTCCATAATGCGAAAGCTCTTTTAGCAAAAGGGAGCGGCCCATACTTTTACTTACCGAAAATGGAAAGTTATTTAGAAGCGAGATTATGGAATGATGTATTCGTATTTGCTCAAAAATATATCGGCATTCCAAATGGAACGATTAAATCAACTGTGTTACTAGAAACGATTCACGCTTCGTTTGAAATGGATGAAATTTTATATGAGCTAAAAGATCATTCTGCTGGCTTAAATTGCGGAAGATGGGATTATATTTTTAGCTTTTTAAAGAGTTTCCGTAATCATAATAAATTCTTACTACCAGATAGAGCACAAGTCACGATGACGGCGCCATTTATGCGTTCGTATTCTTTGAAAGTAATTCAAACATGTCACCGCCGTAATGCACCAGCAATTGGAGGAATGGCGGCACAAATTCCGATTAAAAATAATCCAGAAGCAAATGAAGCAGCTTTTGAAAAAGTGCGTGCTGATAAGGAACGCGAAGCTTTAGACGGTCATGACGGGACTTGGGTCGCCCACCCTGGACTTGTACCGGTTGCAATGGAAGTGTTTAATCACATTATGAAAACACCAAATCAAATTTTTAGAAAACGTGAAGAAATATGTGTAACAGAAAACGATTTACTAGAGGTACCGGTGGGAACGATTACAGAAGAGGGCCTTCGCATGAATATTAGCGTAGGTATTCAATATATTGCATCTTGGTTAAGCGGACGGGGAGCAGCACCCATTTATAACTTAATGGAAGATGCGGCAACAGCTGAAATTTCAAGAGCACAAGTATGGCAATGGATTCGTCATGAAGGTGGAAAACTAAATGATGGTCGTAATATTACGCTTGAATTAATGGAAGAGCTAAAAGAAGAAGAATTAGCAAAAATAGAAAGAGAGATTGGTAAGGAAGCCTTTAAGAAAGGGAGATTCCAAGAGGCGACAACGTTGTTTACAAATCTCGTTCGAAATGATGAATTCGTACCATTTTTAACATTACCGGGTTATGAAATTTTATAAAAAACGAAAAGACCTGCGGTAGTATGTCAACTGAAAAATAATATCTTTTGAAGTTATCAAAGGACAAATTGCTTAAAAAAGACATCACGAAACTAGACCAGTATTTTATGTAAAAT
>NZ_JAKUFX010000198.1:0-7208 GCF_022663635.1 Bacillus cereus group sp. BfR-BA-01356
TTTTACATAAAATACTGGTCTAGTTTCGTGATGTCTTTTTTAAGCAATTTGTCCTTTGATAACTTCAAAAGATATTATTTTTCAGTTGACATACTACCGCAGGTCTTTATTCTATATACACGAATTGGATACCTTCTGATTACTACTCAAACATGACGCTATAATTTCCATAAATCGAATTTCAAATTATCAAGAACTGTAAAAAAAATTGTTTCTTCATTTTCTTCTCCCAAACAACCACCCTACTCCATACATTTATGGTAAAATATAGTTAATATATTATTTTATTGTGGAGGTGTAAATTTCCTATGTATATATTCATCGGCTTATCCCTCTTACTCATATTACTTATTTTTTTATTCGCAAAAAAATTCACACCAAACTCTTTCATGATGACTAACTTTAAAGGCAATAGCTTTAAGACATTTTCAATCGGTATTTTAATCGCTGCCATACTCTCACTTTCATATGGAACTTATCATGCAGTAACATATCAACCTAGTTATTTAGATATTAAATTAAAAAATCAAAACTACACTGTTTTCGGTAATGTAGGCGAATTCGGTTATTTCTCCGAAGAATTATTAAAAAAAGATACTGAAGTTCAACTATATTTCGTCTCTTGGAAAAAAATGCAGTTAAAAAATCCGGTAATACTTATAGAATATCCTTCAGGAAAACAAGAAACATGGAAGCCAAATATCGTATTAATACCGATAAGTAAATTACAAGAAAAACATGATATAAAAGATATTTATCAACTATCACCGTATTCATTTAAAGAATCTGGAGAAATAACATTAACAATAAAAGAAAACAATGTAAAAAACAATAAAATTTCCATTCAAATAAAATAAATAAAAACTGTTCCTTCATTTTGCTGAAGGAACAGTTTTTATTTATTCTACAGTATTATTTATTTAATGTAGCCATTATTTCATTGGCAATATTCTTTCCATTTCCAATACACGCACCAATTCCAACACCGTAATATGAGGCACCAGCTAAATATACATTTGGATAAAGATTTGTCATTTTTTCTTGCAATGCTTGAACCGCTTGATTATGTTCTAAATGATATTTCGGCATTAAATCTTTCCAATTTGTAACTTCAACTACTTCTGGTTCACCTTTAATTCCGAGACTCTTTTCAATATCATATAAAGCTACTCGTACTAATTCTTCTTCATTGTAATCCTTGATTGTTTCATATACCGGATTGGTACTCTTATAAAACATTCTAACTAATAATTTTTGTTTACCCGATGTATGTTTCCACTTTCGACTTGTCCATGTACAAGCATCACAATGTAAATCACTGTTTTCCGTTACAATAAACCCCGTACCGTCAGCTGGTAGTTGTTCATCTAGTATGTCAAATCCTAAATAAATACTAATAAGAGATGAGTTTTTAAATGTATTAAACTGCTCATTTAACTCATTAGACTGTAATAAAGTTTGTGCTATATCATGTGGAGCTGCTAAAACAACATAATCAGCTTGTATTGTTTCATGATTTGCAAAAGAAATCTCATATCGATCTTCTTGTTTACTTACAGCCGTCGTTATAGCACCTTTTTTTACGACAGTTTCAGTCAGCACTTCTTCTAAGCGATTAATTATCGTAGATAGTCCACCTTTAAATGATACGAATTTTTTATTTCCTGCTGATTGAAATTGTGTTTTATTCTCTTCAAAACCTTTAATAATACTTCCATACTTATTTTTATAATCCAGTAAATATGGTAATGTAGATGCCATTGTAAGCTCATTCAATTTACCAGAATATACACCTGAAAGCACGGGAGCAATTTGTCTTTCCACTAACTCTTTCCCTAAGAAACTTTCTAAAAATAGAGCAAGTGATGTATCTTTCGTAAACTCTTTATTTTTCGTTATAAAATCTTTTAAAGCTACGATTTTCCCCTTCGTTGAGACTAGCGTACTGCTAAACAACGACCGGGCGCTCATCGGTATCCCAAATATAGTATCAGAAGGAATCGGATGTAACATGTTTTCAGAATATATGTAAGAAATACCCGTTTCATTATATACCATTTCATCTTCTAAATTTAAATCTTTTACAAGTGGCATAACATATTCATTACGAGCAACGATTGAATCCGCTCCTGACTCCATAATGAAATCCTTTTCTTCCACACTATGGATTTTACCACCTAAATACTCTTCTTTCTCAATAAGAATTAAATTTAAAGCGATATTATAATCCTTTTTTAATTTTTCTAAATAAAACATAGTAGAAAGTCCCGTTATACCTCCACCGATAACAACAACTGTTTTCATATGTGCTGCGCTCCTAACCGATACAATTAATAATTCCTTTTTATTATAACCAAAAGTCCTTATATTCGACTAGCAAGTTGCGCATTCTGTAAGAAATTAGACAATATATTTGAATATATTGTCTAATTACCTAATAAAAAAGAACTATAACATTTACAAACCCCGTCATAGTTCTCTTTATTTTAAAAACATAAAGTAATTGATTAATTTATCTAGTTCTTGACTCAATGCCAATACTTTTTCATGTTGAATTCCATAATCCGATACTAAATATAAAAGTTCTTCTTTTTTTATTTCAATTACTTTTTCCAATTTCGCTAGTTCCATGTCGTTTTACATCTCTCCAAAAATAAAATGTATGTATTTCAGTATAGCCTACTTACATAATTAGTAAAAGTAAAATACGCATGTAAAATCTTACATATTTGAAAAAATAATATACTACTAACAAAAAAAGAAACTAGATTAAACATCCTTTTACAGATCATTAACATTCATTAAGAATTAATAACATAACGGAATTTTTCTAATGTGATATCTTTATAATTTGGAGCTCTCTGTATATGATTAAAATAACTATATGAGAATTTAAATACATGACCAAAATCCCAATCGAATTCACTATAGTCTTTTATCCAAAATATATTTTCAGTTGGTAAAATATTTGCACGTTTAGATTGAATTAAAGGTAATCGATCTATAGGTGAGTGTAAAGTTATTTCCGTATTCAGCTTGAGCTTTTGGCTAGCTCTTAGTACGTATACTAGTTTTAACAGCGGACGTATCCCTCGTTGAAATATATCTATATGTCCTAAATCGTACATTATATTAATTGCGTGGGAGTATGTAAGCAAATGCCCAATTAAATCATGATGTGATTCCGCTCGATAAATACTATTAAATTTCGATAACTCATTTAAAATGAACTGAGATACTTGTGTTGGATTACTCAATTCACTTTGTATCTCCTCTTCAAAACTTAATTGTTTTACTTCTTTCGTCGTATAACCAATCCACGATCTACCCGGAATTGTTTTTCGAAATGATAAAATAAGAGTAGTAATCCCTTCAATTGCTTGATTATCACCCCATTTTTGTAGCTCTTTCATAGCTAATAAACTTAATGACGCATAAATGACGTTATGCCCCACCCAATGAAGCTCATCAATCGTTTGTTCTAAAGATTTTATAATCATATTTTCCGCAATTTTAAAATCTATTTCTTTTTTATCATCAATCATCTCACCAATTTTTTTCTTGTTCAGCATCATCCTTGTTTGCGAATACATATTACGAGCTGTTTCTTCATCAATATTATTATCTTTCATAAAAAAATAACTAGCAATTGCAGCTGCTCCAAAATGTGCATGCCAAATATCATTTGTTTCTTTTTTACATTGAGAAATAATTGAAAGACCGCCTTTTAAAATACTTTTGTTTTCCATTGTTTTCCATTTTTTCCTCTCCTAATAAAAATCACTATATTTTCATCCTAAAGATGGTGTCAGGACAAATAAAATGTGATTCGATTCATCACTTTTATTCAAAAATCGATGCTTCACATTCGGTGGAATACGTACAACATCGCCTTCTTCTAAAAAATATTCTTTTCCCTCCAATTCCACATACACTTCCCCTTTCATAATAACAGCAATCTCTTCCTTATCTTCATGGGAATAATGGCTTTCTGTTGTATTTGCTTGTTTATTTAAATCCATCATTAACATTTCAATACGTGCTTTCATAAAATCAGGTGTTAATACATCATATACAATGTGATCATTGTTTTCCCGATATACTTTTTTTCGATCTTTTTTCTTAGAAATGAGCGAATCTGTATCAATATCGTTAATAAAAAGTGTAAACAGCGGTACATTTAATGCTTTTGCAATTAATTCCAAAACATTTAAAGAAGGATTAGCATGTCCTCTTTCAATTTGGCTAATTAGTGATGTACTAATCCCCGCATAATCAGCGAAATCACGAATTGTCATATTATTTTTCTTACGATAACTTAATACTGTTTGTCCAAGCCTATCATGTATCATAGTAAAACTTCCTTTCGTCCATCATAATGCATGTTTCGTTGTCTTTGTGCTGACATACTAAACAAAGGCAAATAACCCTTCCCTATTATCTCCGGGACTTATATACTTACTTTTGTACATTATATCGCATTAAGTTTATTATAATAAACATTCTATCGGAGGGACAAACTTTGAAATCAACTATTCTTTCATATTGCATCTTATTTTTTGGTGTATTCGCCTTATCAACTTCAGCAATTTTTGTAAAATTGGCAGATGCTCCTGCGACAATCATTGCTTTTTACCGATTATTCTTTGCCACACTAATTCTGTTACCGTTATTACTATTTAATAAAAATAGTCGAAATGAGCTAAAAACTTTAACGAAAAAACAATGGGCACTTGGATTCGTATCTGGGCTATTTTTAGCTGCACATTATGTACTATGGTTTGAATCATTACAATATACTTCTGTAGCAAGCTCTACAGTTATCGTAACGTTACAACCTTTGTTCTCAATGATTGGTGGTTATTTTTTATTTAAGGAGAGATTTACGAAAGGAGCAGTTATTGGTTGCCTCATCGCTATTTCAGGTAGTATCATCATTGGCTGGCAAGATTTCCAAATTAGTGGAGAAGCTTTATATGGAGATATTTTAGCATTTATTGCTGCCGGTATCATTACTGCTTATTTTTTCATTAGCCAACACGTTCGTAAAGATTTGTCACTTATACCCTATTCAGTAATTAGTTATGGAAGTAGTGCTGGCTTTCTTGGCATATTTGCTTTCACGCAACAAGAATCTTTCATCCATTACTCTACACAAACTTGGTTGTGCTTTATTGGATTAGCTTTCATTGCTACAATTTTAGGACAAACCATTTTTAATTGGTTATTAAAATGGATGAGTGCTACTGTAATTTCAATGAGTATTTTAGGTGAAACAATTGGCACTTGTATACTAGCGTACTTTATATTACATGAGACCATTTCTTTACAACAAGGACTAGGAATTACCGTTATTTTTATTGGTTTAGTATTATTTTTATTGCAGCCAAGTTCTAATAAAAAAGCATGACAGTATACTGTCATGCTTTTAACTATTCATTATGTACAATTAAACCATTCGGTCTAAAACGACTCATCATAATTTCATTAATAAACTTTCCATGAGCTTTCAAATTCCCTATCTTTACTCCCTCTTCTACAAATCCAAATTTTTCATATAAAGCTTTTGCTTTTGGATTCGTTTCTAACACACCTAGTTCTACTCTCTCTAACATTAACCAATTATCAGCCAGATCAAGCATCTTCGTAAGAAGTGCTCTCCCAATTCCTTTATTATGATATTCACTGTCTACTCCAATGAATAAATCGCCTGAATGAGATCTTCGGCCCGGACTTTGTGTTAAACCTACAAACCCAACAACTTCTCCATCATATTCTGCAACAAATTCAAATTGATTTGGTGCTAAATTTCGAATTCTATTTTCCATAGCTTCTACACGCATGCTAGGTAAGAAAACCATATACGGTAAAACGTCATCCTGTATACATATACGATGAATTGCTCTAGCATCTTGTATTTCTACTGCTCTAACGTTGATTCCCATCTTTCTCTCCTCCATATAAATAACAATATATTTGTGTGTATTCTAGAAACGTTCACGAATGAACTTCTCGCCCGTATTTCTTTATGTCATTTTTACATAATTATTTCGATATAATACTTAATTTCCAAAAATATTAACGACTATATGGATTTGGTTAACTTTTCACCTTGTTATATAAATCAAGCAAATTTTCAATCAGAATACCATTTAGTTTCATGCCGACTATATCACAATTTTCTATTTCAATATTTTTCAGATTACTATTACTTATAGTGCTACCTTCCAAATCACATTTATCGAATACAATAGGTTCCTTCTCATCTCCGAGACTTGTATTTTTAAATTGCACTCCACCTAAAGTCACCAAATTAAATTTACTGCCAGAAAGATTTAAATCTGCATATGATGACCTTCTAAAATTTATATTTCTAAACTTGGATTGACTTACATTACAATTACTCATATTCATATTCATTATATTGCTACCAACAAATGAACTGTTTTTTAAATTCACTTGATAATACTCTGTATTTGCTAAATTACAGTTTTCGTATTGACTATTTTTCATATCTTTATTTGTAACTACACTCGCTTTGTTTGAGCTTGTTTTTATTCTTTTCACGTAACAATACTCATCTTCCGATTCAAAAATCATTTGGTAACCCATCTTTTTATAAAAGTGATGATTGTTAATTTGTCTACTAGATGTTTCGAGATCCCAAATCTTTATGTTCGGATATTCCTTTTCTATTAATTTCATAACATGTGATCCAATTCCTTTTCCTTGATAAACAGGATCTACAAAAATACGATCAATTCGACCGTACGACTTACCAGAAATCGTAACTATTATCCCTCCGATTATTTCTTTATCCATTACAACTTTGAAAGAATCCAATTCTTCAATGGAATATTCCATCATTTCAACTGAAGAATATCCTGGCGGTTGAATGTTATAATCAATGACATCATCTTGGCCGTATAGCCATTGTTTTGCTTCTGCATCAAATGTTCTTTTCATTATTTCTGTTAATTTCTCAGCATCTAAAATTGTAGCTTTTTCTATAGATATTTTCGTCATTTTCGTTTTCCCCTTCATTATTACAAACCAACCATTTTTGTGAATGGCATAATTATCAATTCACTTTATTACCCCCATGCCCATCAACTTAAGAGTGAGCACAACCTGAGCTTTCGACTCATCGGATCAAAACATTCCTAAAATAAAAGCATACTCTTAAAAATAAGCATCTCAAATAAACC
>NZ_JAKUFX010000199.1:0-6979 GCF_022663635.1 Bacillus cereus group sp. BfR-BA-01356
GTTTATTTCGCATGCAAACCTTTAAATTTTCTAAGCCTGGCTTTTAGAAAAAAGAAATAATCTCTACTATACTTGATATTGTATAATCTTAGCTTGATAGTGATGGGGTCTTTGCAGCTCTTGGATTTATGGCAAATAATATGGGAGTACCGGTTGATAAAGTAGCAAGTGCTGGCGTTGGGCTTGCGTTCGTAGTATTTCCCCAAATTATTAATGAATTGCCGATGTCACCGTTGTTTGGTGTTTTATTTTTCTTATCGTTAACGGTTGCTGGAATTACATCGCTTATTTCACTCGCGGAAGTATGCTTTGCCGCTGTATCTGAAAAATTCAGTTTAAGTCGGGAAAAAACTATTGGAATTATGGGAACCCTTCTCGTGTTAGTTTCTCTTGTTTTTGCAACACGTGGTGGACTTATGTTCTTAGATGTTGTCGACTATTTCGCTAATAATTTCGGATTAATTACAATTGCACTTGCGGAAGTAGTTACGATAGGACTCATTTTACGCCGTTTACCAGTTTATCAAAATCATGCAAACTTTGTATCTGATATTAAATTAGGAACGTTTTGGAGAGTGAGTTTACTCGTTATTACTCCGCTTATGTTAGGGTATATGCTAATTGATGGTACAATCCAAAATATTAAAAAGAACTACGGAGATTATCCGACTGAGTTTGTTGTAACGTATGGTTGGTCGATAGCAGCAGCATTCCTCATAGTTGCAATAATCATTGGCCTGAAAAAATGGGATGCACAAATTCATTCGGATTCTGCCAAGCTTGAAAAAGAATGGAAAGATCGAGGTGTTTCATAATGAGTGGATCAGCGATTATGATGATGGTTATTGGAATAGTAGTCATTTGGGGAGGGCTTGCATTAAGTATTGCAAACTTATTTAAGAAAAAGGCATAAGTAAAAAACATCTGTACCGAAATGGTGCAGATGTTTTTTTATGAAAAAATTGTATTAGAAAAAAATTCAATAACCATACTACAACTACGAGGAAGAGTGAAGGGGTGAATGAAAGTTGGAACAAACGATTTATATTAAAATGCGCAATCGTTTAAAAGTTTCTCCTACTTATGAAGTAAAGCTGGGCGATGTTGCTCAACTTGCCGGAGATTCTTCCGTAGTTGAGTTGTTACAAAATGAGATAGTTTACAAAATAACAGCGCATGATAAGACGCATGTTGTAATTGATGTTATGAAAGTAATTGAGATTATTCAACAGAAAGCATCTCACGTACAAATTAATTTACTCGGTTCTGGACAAACTCTTGTTGAAATTATATACGAAAAAAAGAAGACACACCCAATTTTTTTCGGGCTTGTATGGCTGTTACTGTTCATTGGAGCGGCCCTTGCGATCATTTATTTCCATGAAGATGTAAGTATGCAACAAGTACATCAACGGTTATATTACATGATTACTGGAGAATTTAATGCACAACCACTTTTATTTCAAATTCCTTATTCTTTAGGTCTTGGCTTAGGGATGGTTTTATTCTTTAATCATGTATTTCAAAAGCGAATTAATGAAGAGCCGAGTCCGTTAGAAGTTGAGATGTTTCAATACCAACAGTCACTTGATCAGTATGTAATCGTTAATGAAAACAAGGATAATATGAAACAACTTGCCGATGATTGAGTCTGGATTTGTTATTTTAATTGGTTTAGCTGGAGGGATTGCGGTAGGTAGCGGATATGTCGCATTTTTAGCTGTACTTGGTATAATCCCCCGTTTAGCTCAATTAACGAGAAGTGGAAAGCATATTCAATATTTTGAGTGGGCAGTCATTGCAGGTACTTTAACAGGGGCTTGGTGCAGTTTGAAAAACATTACATTTCAAACGTCGCAATATTGGCTCGTTATATTAGGGATATTTTGTGGCACATTCATCGGAATGCTTGCTGCGGCATTAACAGAGGTGTTAAATGTTCTACCTATTTTAGCGAAACGAGTAGGGGTAGAGGGGAAGATTATTGTTTTACTCGTTGCTCTTGTACTTGGGAAAGTAATAGGATCGTTGTTTCACTGGATTTATTTCGTAAAGTAGGAGGCAGTATATAAATGACAAGTCAGAAATTGAAGGATGATTACATAAATAAAGTGAAGGAGTATCATCCAAAGCCAAACTATTTACTAAATTGTATCAAAGCATTTCTTGTAGGTGGACTCATTTGCACAGTTGGAGAAGTATTGATGAAATTTTATATACATTATTTTCACTTCAGTGAACAAGAGGCAGGAAACCCAACTGTTGCAACCCTTGTTTTATTATCCGCGATTTTAACAGGGTGTGGTGTATATGATAAAATCGGTCAATTTGCTGGAGCAGGATCAGCGGTACCGGTAACAGGATTTGCAAATTCTATGGCGAGCGCTGCCTTAGAACATAAGAGCGAAGGGGTTGTTCTAGGGATTGCTACAAATATGTTTAAACTGGCAGGAAGTGTGATTGTATTTGGGGTTGTTGGTGCATATATCATTGGGTTAATAAGGTATACCTTTAAAATTTTTATGTCTTAAAGGAGGGGCTAGTATGAGGTTGACCGGAAAACAAACGTGGGTATTTCAAAATGATATATATGTGAATGCAACGGGTACTGCTGTCGGTCCGAAAGAAGCTGAGGGCCCTCTTGGGGAAAAATTTGATACTTCATATGATGACTTGCATTGTGGAGAAGAAAATTGGGAGCTTGCCGAACGAAGATTAATGTCAGACTCAATTCAACAAGCAGTGCAAAAAGGGAATATAAAAACATCGCAAATTGATTTCTTTTTAGCGGGAGATTTATTAAATCAAACAGTGACAGCAAATTATGTTGCGCGTAAATGGGGCATTCCTTTTTTAGGAATGTTTAGCGCTTGTGCGACGTCTATGGAGACTTTAGCAGTTGGCTCAGCTTTTATAGACGGTGGATTTGCAAATCGTGTTTTAGCTACAGTAAGTAGTCATAATGCAACGGCTGAAAGACAATTTCGCTATCCAACAGAGTACGGTGGACAAAAGCCAGGGACAGCAAATTCAACTGTGACTGGTGCAGGGTCTATATTAATTAGCAATGAAAAAAGTGCAATTAAAATTACGTCGGCTACAATTGGAAAAGTGCAAGATTTAGGAATCACAAATCCTTTGGATATGGGAGCAGCGATGGCTCCAGCAGCAGCTCATACAATTCAACAACATTTTGAAGATTTAAGAAGAAGTGCCGATGATTATGATTTGATTGTTACGGGTGATTTATCAGCTGTTGGGACGCCGATTGCGAAACAACTTTTACTTGAGGAAGGTTATGATCTTGGGCATATATACAATGATTGTGGATTGATGATTTATGAATCAAGTCAAGAAGAAGTGTTTGCAGGTGGTAGTGGTTGCGCTTGTTCAGCAGTTGTCACATATGGTCATTTATTACACGAGATGCAAAAAGGGAATTTACAACGAATTTTTGTCGTTGCGACTGGTGCATTATTAAGCCCGATGATGATGCAACAGAAGGAAACGATTCCAACAATTGCACATGGTGTCGTATTTGAGAGAGTTAAAGGAGAGTGAATTGTGGATTTTATATATGCATTTCTTGTAGGTGGAGTTATTTGTTTAATTGGGCAACTATTGTTAGATTTCGTAAAGTTAACACCAGCTCATTTAATGGCAACTTTTGTAGTCATCGGAGCAATTTTAGATGGATTTGGATTGTACGATAAACTAATAAAGTTTGCAGGTGCTGGAGCAACAGTCCCTATTACAAGTTTTGGACATTCACTATTGCACGGAGCAATGCATGCAGCAGAAAAACATGGATATTTAGGAATTGGTATTGGCATGTTTAGTTTAACGTCTGCGGGCATTTCCGCAGCGATATTGTTTTCGTTTTTTATAGCACTTATATGTAAACCGAAAGGATAAATCAAATGAGACGAAGGGTTGTTTTGGTCACAGATGGAGATGAATATGCAAAGCGGACAATTGAGCTTTTAACGAAGGAATTTGGGGGAAGGTGTATTTCAGCATCACAAAGTAATCCAACCAAATTGACAGGGAAAAAAGTTGTTGAGCTTATTATGCAAACGCCATATGACCCTGTATTTGTCATGTTTGATGACAGTGGATTTATTGGAGAAGGATCTGGTGAAAAGGCTTTAAAATATGTGGCTACCCATAAACAAATTGATGTGCTCGGTATTTTAGCGGTAGCGTCTAATACGCATCATTGGGAATGGGCACGTGTAGATGTAAGTGTAGATCGGAACGGGAATTTAACCGAATACGGTGTTGATAAATTTGGACTTCCAGATGGTGAAATTGGCAGAATTAGCGGAGATACAATTTATTGTTTAGATGACTTGAATGTTCCTGTCATCGTTGGAGTCGGTGACATTGGTAAGATGTGTGGAAATGATGAATGGGAGAGGGGATCACCTATTACGAAGAAAGCAATTCAATTAATTTTGGAAAGGAGTGGTTTTTATGACGAAGCCTAAAAAAGTGGATATCCCTATATCAACTTTCATAAGTGACAATGAAAATTATTTAAAGCAGACAGTTGGACTAGGCGTTACATACGATGTTGGTATTCGTAAATTTCAAATTTTGAATAAAGAAATTGGTGTGTTATTTGTAAACGGACTTTGTGATACAAATTATATTATCCCTATTTTAGAAGAAGCGGTGGATACAAATGAGATAAGGGATGTAGAAGAAGATACAGTGAAGCTTTTAGAGAATCGCTTAATCCATCAACAAGTAAGTAAAGTGAAAACGATGGATGAGGTAATGCTCCAAGTATTATCAGGACTCATCGTGATATTTGTGGAAGGTGAAACGGAAGCGTTCGCAATCGATGTTCGTAGTTATCCAGGGCGAACGCCGACAGAACCAGATACCGAAAAGGTAGTACGCGGTGCAAGGGATGGATTTGTTGAAAATATCGTTGTAAATACAGCATTAATCCGTAGAAGAATTCGAGATCCACGTCTTCGAAATGAAATGGTTCGAGTAGGAGATAGATCACAAACGGATATTTGTATTACATACGTTCAAGATGTTGCAAATCCAGATTTAGTAAAGATTATAAAACAAGAATTAAATAACATCGATGTAGATGGAATTACGATGGCGGATAAAACAGTAGAAGAATTTGTTGTAAAGCAAAGCTATAACCCATTCCCACTTATTCGATATACAGAAAGGCCAGATGTAGCAGCAAATCATCTACTAGAAGGACATGTGTTAGTACTTGTTGACACATCGCCAAGTGCTATGATTACACCGACAACATATTTTCATCATTTACAGCACGCGGAAGAGTTTAGACAAAATCCAGCTGTCGGTACATTTTTACGCTGGGTGCGCTTTTTAGGTGTTATATTCTCGTTATTTTTATTACCATTTTGGTTAGTGTTTGTATTTGATCCAACTCTTTTGCCAGCAAATCTTGCTTTTATTGGACCGACTAAGATGACGCATTTACCAATTTTATTACAGGTGTTAATGGCAGAGGTCGGACTTGAGTTTTTAAGGATGGCAGCCATTCATACTCCAACGCCGTTATCGTCTGCAGCAGGATTGATTTCCGCTATATTAATTGGTCAAATTGCAATTGATGTAGGTTTGTTTGTGCCAGAAGTGATTTTGTATGTAGCAGTTTCGATGATTGGTGCATATGCAACACCGAGTTATGAATTAGGATTAGGGAATAAGGTTGGGAAATTGTTTGTTATTATTTTAACAGGCCTCTTCCATGAGATGGGATTTGTAATTGGTATGACGATATTAATTTTATTTTTAACGTCTATAAAAAGTTTACAAACACCTTATTTATGGCCGTTTTTACCATTTGATTGGGGCGCATTAACAAAAATTTTACTCCGTCCAACGATGTCTAGTTTAAAAGTACGACCAAGTATTGTAAGACCTCAAAATGTAAAAAGACAAAAATAAACGGGATTATACACCCGTTTATTTTTTTTTAGCAAAAATTTATTATTTTTTAACAAAAATCAAACATTTTTTGTGTACACTTAGAGTAGATATTGTGTATGGAAGGGGAAGAGGACATGATTAAATTATTTGTAAGTGATTTAGATGACACGCTCGTTTACGATGTGAATCATATGCAAAAAGAAGATGAACGTGCGCTGTGTTGGTTAGCTGAGAAAGGGACAAATATTTGTTTTGCCTCTGGCCGCTTTACACACAGAATTGATGAAGTTGTAAAAAGGTTTTCATTCCCATATTACACAACTGGCTTAAATGGAGCGACAATGTTGCTTCCGGATGGAAATTTATTTCATGAATCGAGTTTTGAAAATGTGGTTGCCCAGGAAATATATCGATATATACATAAAAAAGGACTAGCGGATATTGTTTGTGCAAATGAGCAGCGATATACAAAAAGGAAGAATGAACATCACCATAATTTTGAAGCGTATATGGGCGTGCATATCGCTGAAATTGAAGCGTTAGAAGAAGAGTTTGGTAAGACTGTACACCCTGCAAAATTGTTTGTTTTTGGAGAAGAAGAGAAAATTGTGACGTTAGATCAAGAGCTACGAGATATGTTTCAAGGCGAAGCGGAAGTTTTTATATCAGGTAAACGCTATGTTGATATTATGCCAAGAGGCGTGAGTAAGGGGAGTGCTCTAAAGCGACTAATGGACCATTTGCAAATTGAAGCAAATGAAGTTGCTTGTATTGGAGATTCTTTCAATGATATTTCTATGTTTGAAGTAACCCCGCATTCATTTACTCTTCATCATGCCCATCCATATGTAAAGGAGAAAGCAAATCATATAGTGCGTTCGGTTGAAGAGGCTGTTATGAAATTACCGTTACTTGTATAAAAAAAGAAGCCCGTCACTTGATATGCTCCCCCTATAGTAGACAGAAAAAAGAAAGCTTTATATCCTGTCTACTATAAGGGGGATTTTTTTATGGGGAAAATTAGAAGAACATATGATGAAACATTTAA
>NZ_JAKUFX010000200.1:0-6803 GCF_022663635.1 Bacillus cereus group sp. BfR-BA-01356
CGAGAGATTCATAAGAAAACGTCATCCTTTCTAGTCTAGCTTTTTTAGAAAGAATAACGTTTTTTTACACTTGGGGGTAGTGAAGATTTTTAAGTTGATGGGCATGGGGTTAATTCACTATGTTAAAGAAAATGATGTTTATGTTAATGGCTCTTACTCTAGTTTTTGTACCAACTCTCGCTTCAGCTGCAACTATAGAGGATGGAAAGAAATACAACGCAACACAGGAGGAATTAGAAGCTCAAGTTAAAGAATTAGAATATATTTTTTCGGTACTTATGGTAAAGGATGATAAAACAGGTAAATATGTTCTTAATAAAGAAGAATTAGCGAAATCTTCATATAACAATGAAGAAAAAGCAGCTATTATAGCTGGTGTTTATGTAATGAATGATGAAGAAATTCCATCTAATATGTACTCTAGTAACGTTTGGGAAAGATGTTGGCAGGATGCATTAGGTATTAGTAAATCATATTTTAATCAAATAAAATCGTATCTTAAGAAAGAGGATTACTGGGGAGCATTGGGAATGCTTTCGTTGCTTGGGCTACCATATAAGCCTGCGTTGTTATTTGCTTTTGCAGTAACTTGCGGGCCAGCTCCAGCTTATATTGCACCTAACCCTCATGAATAATAAGCCTGATATCTTATAAGTAAATGAACTAAAATTAGAATCTCTTTTGTAAATCTATTGATGCAAAAGAGATTCTTTTATCTTTTTAAAGAAGTATTTCTGTTAAATATGAAAATATTAAGTATATTCTGTTGAAAAAAAGTAGATTTGAAGTAAGTTAAACTTTCATATGATATGCTTATTCTATACTAACTAATTTTCAGGTGAGGAGTTGATCGGTTATTACTAGTATAGAGAATATATATAATGTTTCTGTATTCTTAATGCTTTTATCTACTTTTTGTTTTTATCTGTATTTACGAAAAATAAAAAGAGAAAGAAAGCTCACTGGTTTCGAATTTACAATGTATATCATAACACAAGTTAGTTACATTCTTTGGGGAATCTATATTATTTATATAAACTTTGGATGATATTTTTTGTTTTATGAAAAAAAGGCTATTAAAAAAGGGTTTGAGATAAATATCAAACCCTTTTGACTATATATAATTATTTCACTGCTTCTTTTAATTCTTTTCCAGCTTTAAAAGCAGGTGCCTTTGAAGCGGCGATTTGCATTTCTTCACCTGTTTGTGGGTTACGTCCTGTACGTGCAGATCTTTCACGTACTTCAAATGTACCAAAACCAAGAATCTGTACTTTTTCTCCATTTGCTAGCGCATTTGTTATTGTATCTAAAACAGCTTGTGTTGCTGCAGCTGCATCCTTTTGTGTAAGTTCTGCTTTTTCTGCTATTACTTTTGTTAATTCTGTCTTATTCATTTTTTGCACCTCTTCATATGTAATTAGGTGACTATTATAACGTGTGTATACTTATGATGCAATTAATATTGTGCATAGAAAAAGCCCTAGCAAGAGCTAGGGGACAATTTCTGTGTGGTAGTAAGAAAGAAAAACATGTTCATCGTACAGTCTAAATTGTAACATCTATATTAAATGATGAAAAGTACTTATTCTAGATGTTCTACTTGTTTCCACATATTCTATAATGAAAAATATCCCTCTAATTCATTTCATCTTAGAAGGATATTTCCAATCTTTTTCTTTTCGAGTATTTAGAGCAGGTTTAGATGAATTTGTAGAAAGTGTTTGCTTTTCTATTTTATCTAATCTCTCATCTAATTTTTCAATAGCTTCTTTTGTTTCCTTCAGCTCTAATTTAATTTCTGTCAGCAAACGGAGTATTGCATCTCCTTTTGTCATTTTCAACAGTAATCGCTCCCTTACTTATATTAAAAGTGTTACTGTATATAGTTGAAATTTCAATTAAAATAGAAGTAGCTGCACCTAGTCATATTGAATATCCTTTTACTTATTCATAGATATATAATAGCATTGCTATGGAATTTCTAGCAATATCAAAGGAATAGTTCCATTGGTTTCACTATTATTTCTAATCAGTGATGTATTAGCCTTAAAAAGGGAAAACGAAAAGTCATGAATATAGAAACAATAAACGAAATGAAAAAATAAATATATGAGTCCAGGAAGAAAAGAGCGTTATATTAAAGATTATAATGCTTCCAAAAATGAACTAGAAAAGATAATGACTTACGCTAAATTTAGCTTAGAAGCTAAAAAAAGAGAAAACAAGGTAAAAGACGATAAAGGAATTTAGATATATAATTGTGGTATGACATGCAGAAAGTAGCTAGAAATATAAAAAATAAAAGGTGGTATAAACATGAAATCAACAGGTGTTACTAGAAAAATAGATGAATTAGGGCGAATTGTTCTTCCGAAAGAGTTAAGAAGAACGTTAGGAATTGCAGAAAAAGATCCTATAGAAATATTCGTAGAAGATGAAAAGATTATTTTACAAAAATATAAATCTTATGATGCTTGTGCAATAACTGGTGATATTTCAGAAAAAAATATATCATTAGCACATGGTAAAATTGTTCTTAGTCCAGAAGGCGCTGAACTTTTAATTAAGGAAATCCAGCAGCAATTAGTTAAATAAGAATATTCTTCTTAGTACATTACAAAGAAAAAGACATCTATATAGATGTCTTTTTCTTTGACTTAAACCAACATAATTTTAAAAACACTACTTTTACAATGGCAAATATATTAACAATACTTCATATCACATTCATTTTAGCACAAATAACATCACGTATTCTATATATATAAATATAATTCAAGGAAAATACATAATTCCTTTTTAACAATTCACTGTACTTAGATGCTATTGTAGAGTGTATCATACATAGTTAATAAAAATGGTATGATGGGAATAAAGAACTATCGGAGGTATTGTTGCTGCTATTCAATCTCCCTGTAGAAAGTAGACAGCACGCTTAGAAATATGAGTGTAATATGAACTATAATTTTTTCAAAACATTACGACAAGGTTATGGTTCTTTTTTACGGAAAACTTTTCCTGTGAGTTGAAAGGAATTATTATAATCAAACTATTTTTTAATAGAATGATACCTAATTTGAAATTAATTTTAGTGATTGACACAATAATCCCTAGAATGCTACGGTTTTAATGGTAAAGTAATAAGAGGTTTAATGTATAGAGATATTACGTATATGATGCTAAAAAACGCCTGAATACTATTAGTGACAGGGAATCTATATTCGCATATCCCCTAAAATTAGATATACAGATAATTTGATTAATTAAACCGTACATATAGAGAGGAAGAAAGTAAGATGTTTAAAAAAGTTACATCGGTTGTAGCTTCTATTATAGGAGCCAGCCTGCTACTAACAGCTTGTAGTAGTGAAGAGAAAGAGACTAAAAATACAGCAAAGGCAACTGACAAGAATGAAACAAAACAATCCATTAATTTACCGTATATAGCGGAGATCCCAACAATGGATGTAACAAAGGCAACCGATAGTGAATCAATGAATGTAATGCGGAATGTGTTTGAAGGTCTGTATACACTAGGAAAAGATAACAAAGTAATTCCTGGTGTGGCAAAATCGTATGAAGTGAGTGAAGATAAAAAAACATACACATTCCATCTAAAAGATTCCAAATGGTCAAATGGAACACCTGTAACAGCTGCAGACTTTGTATTCTCCTGGAAACGTGCTGTGAACCCTAATACAGCCGCGGAATATGCGTTTCTATTCTTTGATATAAAGAATGCAAAGCGAATTAATAGTAAAGAGCTACCTGTAGATCAGCTAGGGGTAAAAGAAATTGATGATAAAACATTTGAGGTGCAATTAGAGCAGCCTGTCCCTTATTTCATTGATTTAACAACGTTTGCAACATTTTTACCTATTAACGAGAAGTATTTTGAATCACAAGGAACGCAGTATGGCTTAGAAGCAAATCAATTGGTCTATAACGGAGCGTTTACATTGGATAATTGGAAGCATGAACAAGGTTTTCAGTTGAAAAAAAATTCGAATTATTGGGATACTAAAGCAGTGAAATTAGATGAAATTAACTTTGATATTGTGAAAGATAAGTCAACAGAAATAAATTTATACGAATCAGGTCAAATTGACCGTGTAGGACTAACAGGTGAGTTTGTAGATAAATATAGAAATAGTTCTGATTTCAAAGAGCGACCTGAAGTAACTATGCAATTTTTACGTATGAATCAAAAAAATGAAGTATTAAAAAATAAACATGTCCGTTTGGCAATTAGTCAGGCGATGAATAAGAAAGCCTTTGTAGATACAGTGTTAAATAATGGCTCTCTTCCTGCAGATGGTTTTATACCCGCTGAGTTTGCTAAAGGATCGGATGGAAAAGACTTCAGGAAAGAGAATGGAGCATTAGTAAAAGATGATGTGAAGGCAGCCAAGGAAAACTGGAAGAAGGCAAAACAAGAACTTGGGAAAGAACAAGTAACACTCGAATTGCTCACGAGTGATAATGCAATAGCCAAGAAAAATGCGGAGTATTTGAAAGGTGAACTAGAAAAGAATTTAGAGGGGCTAACGGTCTATGTTAAACCGCAGCCACGTAAACAGCAAATTCAGTTGCTTCTAAATAGTGATTATGATTTAGGTGTTGATGTATGGGGACCAGATATTCCTGATCCGATTACATTTTTAGATTTGTTTACGACAGATAGTACATATAACTTTGATAAGTATTCAAATAAACAATATGATGAACTAATTCATCAAGTGAAAACAGACTTAGCTGGTGATGAAAATGCTCGTTGGGAGGCAATGAAACGAGCAGAAAAAATATTATTAGAAGATGGAGCAGTCGCACCATTTTATCAACCAGGCAGATCATACTTACAGCGTTCTTCCATTAAAGGAATTGTAACGAATGATTTTGGTGGGGAATTTAACTATAAATGGGCTGAAGTTAAGAAATAGGCCAAAAAAGGAGTCGATATATTCGAGTCCTTTTTTGGCATTGCAATTATGCATAATTACATATTTATTTATCTTTTTATATCGACAAAAAACGACATTATTTTTGATATGATTATATTAGAATCGGATATAACAATATTGGATGTTACAAATATACTGAGGGATATTAGGGAATTCTTGTTTTTTTAGAAGGGAAAATATTATGAATGAAACACTTAAGAGAGAAGATAAAGTTTCAGAAAAAACATTAAACAAATTCTTGAGTAAAATTATTGATGAAATTGATTTCCAAAGGAAAAATCAAGAGGATATCGCTAAAATAATTGGCATTTCTTCAGGAACGCTTTCGAAGAATTTAACAGGGAAAAATCAATTTGGATTTTGGAATTTAATTAGATTATTGAAGCTATTGTATGCGGGTGATATTAATAAACAAAGAAAGATGTTACACACCTTCTGTTCTGTCACAACAAGCAAGAAAAACTTGAGGATTGCTATGGAATACGCCAATGCAAAAGGTGATTTATCACTTCTTAAGCTATTAGTAGAACAGGAAAGAAAGTCTTCACTTGCAATGAATAGGGAATGGGCTTATGTATATGAATTGGTATTACTTAGAAGTAATGGGACAATTAAAAAGCAGGAATTATTATCTAAGCTTGAAGATCATAAAGGTAGTAAGATAATTAAGACAAACGAGATGAAGGTCTTATGTGGTATATTAACTTACTACACTAATTATGATTTAGAAAACTATAATTCTCTGTTCAAATATGCTGAAATGTTACTTCCAGATGTAGATGCAATTACTGATAGTTTTATTAGGTCATCTTATCTAGGCAGGATTAAAGAAGGATTAGCATATGCCTATTTAGTACAAGATAATCTTGAAATGTGTAGGAGTTTGTGTCAGGAGATTTTAGTAATAGATGACTCTAAAGATTGTTTCCATCTTTTAAGGGCATCCGCACTTGCATATATAGCAGAGTCATATACTTTCGATTGCTATGATAGTGCATCTTGGTATATGAAAAAGGCACTGAAGCAGTTGGGAGCATGTAATTTTGAAAGGGAAAAGCAAAGAAAGCTATCAATTCTTAACACATATGCTTTTATTAAGTTAGTGAATAAGCAAGAATTAGAGAATATAGTTATATATCATTCTGCAGAAAAATCTTTTTTAGAAATTATTAAGGGGAATTACAAAAATGCAGTTGAGATCCTGAGTGATTTAGAAAAGAAAAATGGGATGCTAACACCGATGCAATATTGTTATTTAGGAATAGCGAAGAATGATATTTCATTAATTGACAAGTCGATTGTGTTACTAGAGTGTGCTGGTAATAGGTTCTATTGTAGATTCCCTAAAAAAATAGTGGTAGAATTTAATAGAAATGGTATAATGTACGAGGGTGGTGCTATATGAAGAAATTATTATTTGTAGTAACAAGTATTGTTTTAGCAGCAGGAATTGTTTACACTGCTGTTGGTAGTAAAGAGCAACCAAACAATTTAGTAAAAAAAGATTCAGAACAATTATTAGCTAGAATGGGTGACCCTGGAAGTGGAATGGGTTAACCTTTAAATAATTAGAATGCGATTGTCTCATAGGAGGCAATCGCATTCGTTGTTTTTAGGGATATTTCCTAAATATCAAATTCGAAATACAAGAAAAGTTTGTGAATCATTCACAAACTGATAGCTAATACGAAATCAAATTTTTAAACTATATTGTTAGTAAGGTTGCAAAAACCCCATGCCCATCAACTTAAGAGTGAGCACAACCTGAGCTTTCGACTCATCGGATCAAAACATTCCTAAAATAAAAGCATACTCTTAAAAATAAGCATCTCAAATAAA
>NZ_JAKUFX010000201.1:0-6792 GCF_022663635.1 Bacillus cereus group sp. BfR-BA-01356
ATTATCTAGAAATATCTTGAGACGTCCAAGTATTTTCTTTATTACTGGACTCTTATTAGAGAGTAAAACTAAGCCTGAGATAGGGCTTAAATATTAATATACGAGGGGAGTTAGAATGAGAAAAATTGTCGTTGTTCCACATGAAAACCATTGGAGTGAAAAATTTCAAATGGAGGCTAAAAGATTAAAATCAGCGATGCCAGAAACGGTAAAAATTCATCATATTGGAAGTACGTCAGTTCCCGGACTGGCAGCTAAACCTATTATTGATATGATCATGGAAGTAGAAAATATCGAAAGAGTAGATGGGTGGAATGAACGATTTATAGAGCTTGGTTACATCGTAAAAGGGGAAAATGGTATTTCAAGACGCCGATATTTTATTCATGGAACTGAAGAAAAACGCTCGTATCATTTACACGTGTTTGAAAAAGGAAATCCAGAGATAGTAAGGCATTTAGCATTTCGTGATTATATGATGGCTCATTGTGAAGAAGCAGAGGCATATGCAACCTTAAAGAAAGAATTAGCCGAAAAGTATACATATGATGGCGCGTTATATACGGAAGGAAAAAATGAGTTTGTGCGCAATGTGGATGAAAAAGCGAAAGAATGGAGAAAAAATAACGTGAATGAATGAGTTCACGCTATTTTTTAGCTATATAAAAGTGTTATGTAAACTGTACGTATGTTTTGACTTTTGGGATGAATCTTGTTGAAATAAAATTGTGGCTTATAAAAAATGTAACAATGAAAGGGAGACGACTGTGCATATTCCAACAACTACACTTCATAATGGCGTGAAAATGCCGATGATTGGTCTAGGCGTATATAAAGCGAAAGAAGGAGACGAAGTAAAGCAAGCAGTAAAAACAGCGTTAGAAGTTGGATACCGTTCGATTGATACAGCAACTGTATATGAAAATGAAAGCGGTGTCGGAGAGGCGATACGTGAATCAAGAATTCCAAGAGAAGATATATTTATTACAACAAAAGTATGGAACGACGATCAAGGATATGAGGAGACACTCGAGGCGTTTGAAAAGAGTTTGAAAAAATTACAAATGGACTATGTAGATTTATATTTAATACATTGGCCGGTAAGAGGGAAGTATGTTGATACGTACCGAGCTTTAGAGAAATTGTATGAAGAAGGTAAAGTGCGTGCGATTGGTGTTTCTAATTTTCATAAACATCATTTAGAACTATTATTACCAAATTGCAAAGTGAAGCCGATGGTAAACCAAGTGGAACTTCATCCGATGTTGACGCAATTTGAGTTGCGAAATTATTGTCAAGATGAGCAAATTCAAATGGAAGCATGGAGTCCGTTAATGAGGGGCGGAGAAGTATTCCAGCATCCAATCATTCAGGCTATTGCTAACAAATATGAAAAAACACCTGCACAAGTTATATTAAGGTGGGATATTCAAAGCGGGATTGTTACAATTCCTAAATCTGTTACACCATCTCGTATTAAAGAAAACTTTACTATTTTTGATTTTGCACTAACTGAAGAAGAGATACGTCAAATTAACACGTTGAATCGTGATTTACATGTAGGAACGAATCCTGATAAATATGATACGTTATAAAAAAGACTGTCTCCTAATACTGGAGACAGTCTTCTGTTTTATCGGTAATTCGATATTTTTAACGATGCAAAGCATATGTGTCATATTTAACAATCTTTTGAAGTTGTATATATTCTTCTTTCGTTAAAGGTAACTGTTGACTAGCTCGTATATTTTCCTGTAATTGTTGAAGAGAGCTTGCACCAGGTATAATAGCTGCAACAGTCTTATTATGTAAGCAATATTGAATAGCTGTTCCTGTTAAAGAGCGTTCTCCAATTATTTCTTTTACACTTGCTAGAGTTGCATGTAATTCATCGTAAGAATAAGAGAGATAATCCTTTTCCTTTACTCTTTCTATCTTTCTTGCATTATTGTCAGTTAAAATTCCTTTTGCAAGTGGCCCGCGGGCAATGACGCTAATTTGGTGTTCATTTAGAAGGGGGAACCATTCTTCTGGACGACGATTTAAAAGGTTATATTCCATTAGTACACTAACGATGTTTGAGCGTTTTGCATATTCACGAACGACATTTGGGCGTATAGAAGAAATACCGTAATGGCGAATAATACCTTCCTTTTTCAATTCTTCAAAAGCTTCAATTGTTTCATCTATTGGATCTTCAATTGTTCCGCCATGAAGTTGGTAAAGGTCAATATAATCAGTTTGAAGTCTACGTAAACTTTCCTTTACTTCAGTCTTTATGTAAGCTTTAGAAGGATCCCAAGACCAGCCATTTTTTTCTTCTGTCCAACGATTTCCAACCTTCGTTGTAAGTACAATTTGGTCTCTTCTTCCCTTCAAGGCTTTTCCAACAAATTCTTCATTTAATCCGTAATCATATAAATCTGCTGTATCAAAAAAATTAATTCCTAAATCGATCGCTTCATCGATAATATGCATAGCTTCTGTTTCAGATGTACCGAGAGACATACAGCCAAGGCCCATTTCTGTAACAAACAAATCTGAGTTTCCTAATTGACGTTTTTTCATAGGTCAACCTCCTTACCTTTATTGTACGAGAGGGAAAAGAGGTTGACAAACGTTTACTTTCCGCTTCGCATTAACTGCCCGTAAAAGCATGATTAATGTTTCACTTTATTTGCTGTAATCCACTCTTGTACAGTTGTATACTCTTTGCTATATTGCTTTAGCTTATGGCGAATTTGCCATGCTTTTCCGACTAAAGTGACGCGATTTGGTAAAATATAAACTTTCATTTCTATCACGCTCCTTTCAATGTGGTAAAATGTATGAGGAAAGAATAGGAAATAGAACAGGGAGATGAAGTAGTATGAGTAATCTTGCAGAGAGAACAGTAAAAACTGAGCCAATTTTTGATGGTAGAGTTATAAAAGTTCGTGTTGATGATGTAGTATTACCAAATGGAGCAATGAGTAAACGTGAAATTGTAAATCACCCTGGTGCAGTTGCTATTATTGCTATTACTGATGAGGGGAAAATTGTGCTTGTTGAGCAGTATCGTAAAGCACTTGAAAAGGCGATTATAGAAATTCCGGCTGGCAAGTTAGAACCTGGTGAAAAACCTGAGGTAACAGCAGTTCGTGAATTAGAAGAGGAAACAGGATATGTATGTGAAAATATGGAGCTCATTACTTCTTTCTATACATCTCCAGGATTCGCAGATGAAATTTTATATGTATATAAAGCGACAGGTTTGACAAGAAAAGAAAATAAAGCTGAGTTAGATGAAGATGAGTTTGTGGAATTAATGGAAGTATCGTTAGAAGAAGCGATTACTCTTATGAAAGATCTTCGTATTCATGATGCGAAGACGATGTTTGCAGTACAATATTTACAACTACAAAAATAAACACTCGCCAAAGGCGAGTGTTTTTTAATTGATTTTTGCATATACACGTGCATCACGTAAGCTACCATCTGGTGCTAGGAAATCATTTTCCATTGTCCCTTCTAGAATGAATTCTAGACGTTCTGCTAAGCTACATGCATTTATATTTGTTGCATCAGTACGAATTTCAATTCTTCTAGCGCCTAGTTTATCAAAGGCGAACTGAATTGCACCTTTAACAGCTTCGGTCATATAGCCTTGTTTTGTATAGGCACTATGTAGCCAGAAGTGAAGTGAAAACTTTGGAATATCCCAGTTTTCAGGCTTTAGTGTAATTGCTCCGATGAATGTACCAGATACTTTATCGTATAAGTGAAAATCAAGTGTTTCACGAAGTAAAAACTGTCCGTGAGCTTCGCGAACAATTTCTTCAGCACTCTCTTCTGTTTCAGCGTTAATTGGTATCCACGGTACTAAGTCTTCTAGAGAAGCTTGGATTGCTTCATATACTTCTGCACCATCACCTGGAAATGGTTTACGAACTTGCAAGCGTTCAGTTTGAAATAATGTTGGAAAATCTAATAATAATGGTTTCAAGAGAAATCCCTCCTATTCTCTACTTTTTAGTTTAGCAAAGTAGAGCGGAATTTCAATGTTAATTCGTCATACTTTTTTCTTTCTTTCATACATTTTTAATAAGAGTGTGAACGGAGGGAAGAAAAATGTGGCGAAAAAATTGGCAAGACCGTGTAATGTCTCACATACAGGAAAACTCTTCATTATATATATTTAACGCTGTTTTATTATTGATGGGAGTAATATTCGGAGCCATTCTCGTGAATAGTTTACAAATCAATCAAAAACAAGATTTATCATTTTATTTACAACGTTTTTTTGGACAAGTCTCTAAAGGAGAATTTGCCATTGCGGGCGAAATGTTTCGAGAAAGTTACTTTTCGCAATTAAAATACATCGGATTTATTTGGATTTTAGGAATTTCAATTATTGGATTACCACTTATTTTTATTTTATTATTTGTAAAAGGAGTTGTCGTTGGATTTACAGTTGGTTTTTTAGTAAGTCAGCATGGATGGAATGGACTATTATTAGCATTTGTATCTGTTTTGCCACAAAATTTAATTATCATTCCAGTCTTTCTCGTTATGACAACCATTGCTGCAAGTTTTTCTTTACGGATGATTAGGCATCAATTTATTAGAAAAATAACCGAGCCACTATTACCATTATTAATCCGTTATACATGCTTCTTTCTCGTAATTGGAGTGGTGTTAGCACTTGCTTCTAGTGTGGAGGCTTACGCATCACCAGTTTTAATGAAAGAAGTCGTTGAGGCTATTAATAAAAAATAAATACTTTTTGAGAATAATTATCAATTTGTTTTTATTGTTTTTTCTTTTGACAGAAGCCCTTCTTCTGATATAATGGTGTAAGAGTGGCGAGGAGGGAGTAGTACCGAATGGAAGAAAGAATTGAACGAATTAAGAAGCAATTACATGCAGCGAGCTACAAATTAACACCGCAACGTGAAGCAACAGTTCGTGTGCTGCTAGAAAATGAAGAAGATCATTTAAGCGCAGAAGATGTTTACCTCCTTGTAAAAGAAAAGTCGCCAGAGATCGGATTAGCAACCGTCTATCGAACTTTAGAACTATTATCTGAGTTAAAAGTTGTCGATAAGATTAACTTCGGAGACGGTGTTTCACGCTACGACTTACGCCAAGAAGGTGCGCAGCGTTTCCACCATCATTTGATTTGTACACAATGTGGTGCTGTACAAGAAATACAAGAAGATTTACTTGGTGAAGTGGAAAGGAAAGTAGAACGAGACTGGAGCTTTAAGGTGAAAGATCATCGTTTAACATTCCATGGGATTTGTAAAAATTGTCAAGAAAATGAAACGGATGAAAAATAACCTTTTCCTATTTATCTAGGAAGAGGTTTTTTATTTGAATAAGGTATAAATTGGTGAAAGCTTGGCATATGTTGTAATAACTTATATTTTGGAGGAATTTACAATGCGCCGAGCTTTAAAATTAACTTTTGATGGAATAAAAGTATTTTTATTATTTACAAGTTGTACGATTTTGTTTTATTTCGCTATACTATGGATAAATGAAGAATATGAAAGCTATCATCGTTATGAAAAACCTAAAGAAGAGACTGTAGAAAAAGTATCAGGGAATGAAGAACCGGCAAAGGATGCTTTCGTAAATAGAATGATGTTTTTCTATGAAAATGGGGAGTAGTGTAGAGTGGAAGATCAATTAAAAGATTTTATTCATTATATGGTTGTCGAAAAAGGATTAGCAAAGAATACAGTAGTATCGTATGAACGGGATTTAAAAAGCTACGTAAAGTATTTGCAAAATGTGGAACAGACGAAAACTTTTCATGAAGTGACCCGTTTACACATTGTTAACTTTTTGCAGTATTTAAAAGAGAACGGAAAATCTTCGAAAACATTGGCGCGTCATATCGCATCAATTCGTTCGTTCCACCAATTTTTACTTCGTGAACGAGCGGTAGAACACGACCCATCCGTACATATTGAAACGCCACAAGGGGAACGGAAATTACCAAAAGTATTATCAGTTGATGAAGTAGAGGCGTTACTTCAAACACCAAAAATGACAAGTGCTTTTGGTATTCGTGATAAGGCGATGCTAGAGTTACTGTATGCGACAGGACTTCGTGTTTCAGAATTGATTGCACTCAATTTAGAAGATGTACATTTAACGATGGGATTTGTTCGTTGCATAGGGAAAGGGAATAAAGAAAGAATTATTCCACTAGGAAGTTTAGCAACGGAAGCGATTCAAAAGTATATTGAAAAAGGAAGAAGAGAATTAATGGGGAAAAAAGTAGTAGATGCACTCTTTTTAAACCATCATGGTAATCGATTATCAAGACAAGGATTTTGGAAAATATTAAAACGATTAGCGAAAGAAGCAAACATTGAAAAAGAGCTTACACCTCATACGTTGCGTCATTCGTTTGCTACGCACTTATTAGAAAATGGAGCAGATTTACGTGCTGTACAAGAAATGCTTGGACATGCAGATATTTCAACGACGCAAATCTATACGCACGTTTCAAAAACTAGATTAAAAGATGTATATAAACAGTTTCATCCGAGAGCATAGTTACTATGCTCTTTTTTTCATAGATTAAGAGGGAAAGACAGTTTCACAGAAACTTCACAAACATTTCGTATATTGTTTTCAGCAGAAGACTGGAATATTACAATGTATTTCCTCTATACTAAATAAAGTATAAAGACCTGCGGTAGTATGTCAACTGAAAAATAATATCTTTTGAAGTTATCAAAGGACAAATTGCTTAAAAAAGACATCACGAAACTAGACCAGTATTTTATGTAAAAT
>NZ_JAKUFX010000202.1:0-6725 GCF_022663635.1 Bacillus cereus group sp. BfR-BA-01356
GGTTTATTTGAGATGCTTATTTTTAAGAGTATGCTTTTATTTTAGGAATGTTTTGATCCGATGAGTCGAAAGCTCAGGTTGTGCTCACTCTTAAGTTGATGGGCATGGGATAAAACCCCCATTTCCGGAAAAACTACTAATGAAAGTTTGATTTTGCCTAAAAGAGGTGAACGGAAATGAAATGGATACTGATTGCGATGCAAGCTTTCGTTATGATGTTTTGTTTCGTTTATGAAACGAATGTGAAGGCGGAAGGGCCAGTACCAGAAGTAACGAAAAAAGAACCTGAGGTTACAATTTTATTAGAGCGTATGTATGTTGATGGCGAAGTAAGCGAAGAAATACTTACAGAAAAAGTGACGGATTTAGAAAAGTTTTTACAGCAGTATAAAGAATGGCAGCTCGTTGATCGTGATGATGTACAAATTGTATTGCAAAAGAAAGTTGATGATATTTCTCCGTTATTGAAAACGAGCGGGTATTTTGGTGTTTCAGAGGAAGGGATATTACAAATTTTCAAAGGTGTACCGAAAAGTGATAATGCGATCCATTCTTTCTTTCAAATTGATATGAAAAAGCTTGAGAGCTATGAACGTGCGAAATTGAAACGTGGCATTCGTATTAAATCAAAAGAAGGTTTTGTGAAGACGATTGAAAAAATGAAGCAATACGCAGTTCAAAGTAAGAAAAAAAGCAGCTCATGGTGAGCTGCTTTTTTTTCTTATTTGTTTTTAGCTAAAATTTCTTTTGCGATTTCATCAATTAGCATATCTTTTCCGATTGGATTGAATGCTTTCGTATTGAAGACTTCATTTGATACTTCATATACGTGATTATTTTTAACTGCTTTATTGTCTTTCCAAACGGCACTGTTTTTGTAGTCTTCGTAAACTTTATCAGCTTCGCCGCCGAAGTTTACAATAAACATTTGGTCAGGCTGGAATGCAACTAGACCTTCTAGTGATACTTGCGCCATCGTTTGTTTTAAATCCGTACCTTTTGTTGCTGGAAGTTTTAAGTCATTAAAGGTGATGTCACCGTATCCGAAGCTACCGTATACACGGAAGTTTTGTGGTGTAACTGCAACGAACATAAAGTTCTCATCTTTTGTTTTCTCTTTAATTTTTTTAGATAAAGAGTCTGCTTTCTTATCGTAGTCTGCAATCCATTTGTCTGCTTTCTTCTCTTCGTCAAATAGCTTACCTACTTCTTTAAACTTACCACGCCAGTCTTCTAAGTTTGTTTCTAGAACAACTGTAGGTGCAACCTTTTCTAGTTGATCATAAATTTTTAATTGACGGTTGTTTAAAATAATTAAGTCTGGTTTTAAAGCAGTAACAGCTTCTAAATCAACTTTAGGTGCCCAGTACCAACCTACTGCTTTTACTCCATCTAACTTGTCTGTTAAGTGATTTTGGATTTTATCTTTATATGTATTTGCTGTACCAACAGGTTTGTGTCCAAGAAGTAATAGTTCTTCTGTTGATCCAGATAAGTCAACAATTCTCTTTGGATTTACTGGAATTGTAGCTTCACCTTTAGCATGTTTTACAACTTTTGTTTTCGGTTGTTCTTTTGCCTTCGATTCTTCTTTTTGAGAAGAACAGCCAACGATAGAAAGAACAACGAGCATAATAGTAAATAAAATAAATAGCTTACGTTTCATCCTGATGTAACCCCTTTAATTAGTATTGATAATCATTATCGACTTATGTATATTAAGGTGCTTTAACCTTTCTGTCAATGGAAAATAACAGAAGTTTCAAGTGGAGAACATTTGTTGGGGTAGTCTCGCTTTTCTATCATTAAATATGTTAAAATGGAATACATGATTTAAGAGGGAGAGATCGTATTTTGTTTGAATATGTTACAGGTTACGTGGAGTATGTAGGGCCGGAATATGTCGTAATTGATCATAATGGAATTGGTTATCAAATTTTCACACCGAATCCGTATGTATTTCAAAGAAGTAAGCAAGAAATCCGTGTCTATACATATCATTATGTAAGAGAAGATATTATGGCACTTTACGGGTTTAAAACACGTGAAGAGCGTTTATTATTTACAAAGTTGTTAGGCGTGTCTGGCATTGGGCCAAAAGGAGCTCTTGCAATTTTAGCTTCTGGTCAAACAGGACAGGTCGTTCAAGCGATTGAGCATGAAGATGAGAAGTTTTTAGTGAAATTCCCAGGCGTCGGAAAGAAAACAGCACGCCAAATGATTTTAGATTTAAAAGGAAAACTAGCAGATGTCGTACCAGATGCATTTGTTGATTTATTCTCAGACACAGAACGTTTTGATGAGAAGAAAGGTTCATCAGCTGAGCTTGATGAGGCACTGGAAGCTCTGCGCGCACTTGGATACGCAGAACGCGAAGTTTCTCGTGTTGTACCAGAGTTATTAAAAGAATCATTAACGACGGATCAGTATATTAAAAAGGCACTTAGTCTTTTACTAAATGGTAAGAGGTGAGTATAATGGACGAACGTCTCCTTTCAGGGGAATCTGCATATGAAGATGCGGATTTAGAATATTCATTACGGCCACAGACGCTCCGTCAGTATATTGGCCAAGATAAAGCAAAACATAATTTAGAAGTATTTATTGAAGCGGCGAAAATGCGTGAAGAAACGTTAGATCACGTGCTTTTATATGGACCACCAGGTCTTGGTAAAACGACGCTTGCGAATATTATTGCCAATGAGATGGGCGTTAATGTTAGAACAACTTCAGGTCCCGCAATTGAAAGACCAGGAGATTTAGCTGCTGTATTAACAGCGCTTCAGCCAGGGGATGTATTATTTATTGATGAAATTCATCGTTTGCATAGATCAATTGAAGAAGTATTGTATCCTGCGATGGAAGACTTTTGCCTTGATATTGTAATTGGAAAAGGGCCTTCAGCACGTTCTGTACGCCTAGATTTACCGCCATTTACATTAGTTGGAGCAACAACACGTGCTGGAGCATTATCGGCACCGCTTCGTGACCGCTTCGGTGTACTTTCAAGGTTAGAGTACTACACAGTAGATCAGCTTTCTGCGATTGTTGAACGTACAGCAGAAGTATTTGAAGTTGAAATCGATTCGTTAGCTGCATTAGAAATTGCAAGACGTGCTCGTGGTACACCTCGTATTGCGAATCGTCTTTTAAGACGTGTACGTGATTTCGCGCAAGTTCGTGGTAACGGAACGGTTACGATGGAAATTACACAAATGGCATTAGAGCTACTGCAAGTAGATAAATTAGGTCTAGATCATATTGATCATAAATTACTGCTTGGTATTATTGAGAAATTCCGTGGCGGTCCAGTTGGATTAGAAACGGTTTCAGCAACAATTGGAGAAGAATCTCATACGATTGAAGATGTGTATGAGCCGTATTTATTACAAATTGGTTTTTTACAACGAACGCCAAGGGGCCGAATTGTAACGCCGCTTGCGTATGAACATTTCGGAATGGAGATACCAAAAGTATGACGGAGATGCCAAAGCTGCTTATTACAGCCGGGATCTTACTCATCGTTGTTGGATTAGCTTGGAAGTTCATTGGAAGGCTTCCAGGCGATATTTTTGTGAAAAAAGGAAACGTTACCTTTTATTTTCCTATCATTACATGTATTGTGTTAAGTATTGTATTATCTTTTATTATGTATATAATAAATCGATTTAAATAAGAAATAGGTGGATATAGCTATGGATATAAATCTGTTTGATTTTCATTTACCAGAAGAACTTATTGCACAAGTCCCGTTAGAAGAGCGTGAAACATCAAGATTAATGGTGTTAGACCGTGAAACAGGTGATATTGAGCATAAACATTTTACGGATATTCTTTCTTACTTACATGAGGGGGATTGCTTAGTTTTAAATGAAACGAAAGTTATGCCTGCTCGTTTGCACGGTGTGAAAGAAGATACAGGCGCGCACATTGAAGTACTTCTTTTAAAACAAGAAGAAGGTGATAAGTGGGAAACGCTTGTAAAGCCAGCGAAACGTGTAAAAGAAGGAACTGTTATCTCTTTTGGCGAAGGGAAATTAAAAGCAACTTGCACAGGAACTGCAGATCAAGGTGGACGTCAGCTTGAATTTTCATATGACGGCATCTTCTATGAAATTTTAGATGAACTTGGGGAAATGCCACTTCCTCCATATATTAAAGAGACGCTAGAAGACCGCGATCGCTATCAAACAGTATATGCGAAAGAAATCGGTTCAGCAGCAGCGCCGACTGCGGGACTTCACTTTACAGAAGAGTTACTTGAGAAGTTAAAGCAAAAAGGCGTTCAGTTAGCATTCATTACACTTCACGTAGGACTTGGAACATTTAGACCAGTTTCTGCAGACACGATTGAAGAACACCATATGCACGCAGAATATTATCATATGTCTGAAGAGACAGCGGCATTATTAAATCGTGTGAAAGAGAATGGTGGACGTATTATTACTGTAGGTACGACATCAACTCGTACGTTAGAAACAATTGCAACAGATCATGAAGGTAAGCTTTGCGCCGCTTCTGGATGGACAGATATTTTCATGTATCCGGGATATGAATTTAAAGCAATTGATGGTTTAATTACAAACTTCCATTTACCGAAATCAACATTAATTATGCTTGTAAGTGCATTTGCAAATAGAGATAATGTACTTCATGCTTATAATGAAGCAGTAAAAGAAAAATATCGTTTCTTTAGCTTCGGTGATGCAATGTTCGTTGCATCTCACGCTAAAATGAGAAACAAATAAAAGGAGTAAGTTATGACAGCAATTCGTTATGAATTTATTAAGACATGTAAACAAACGGGTGCCCGTTTAGGTCGTGTGCATACGCCGCACGGTTCATTTGATACACCAACATTTATGCCAGTTGGTACACTTGCAACAGTTAAGACAATGTCACCAGAAGAATTAAAAGCAATGGATTCTGGCATTATTTTAAGTAATACGTATCATTTATGGCTACGTCCAGGTCATGAAATTATTCGTGAAGCAGGCGGCTTGCATAAATTTATGAACTGGGATCGTGCAATCTTAACAGACTCTGGTGGTTTCCAAGTATTCAGTTTAAGTGACTTCCGTCGTATTGAAGAGGAAGGCGTTCACTTCCGTAATCACTTAAATGGAGATAAATTATTCTTATCACCAGAAAAAGCGATGGAAATCCAAAATGCATTAGGTTCAGATATTATGATGGCATTTGATGAGTGTCCACCATTCCCGGCTACTTTTGAATATATGAAGAAATCTGTAGAGCGTACGAGCCGCTGGGCAGAACGTTGCTTAAAAGCGCATGAACGTCCGCAAGATCAAGGTTTATTCGGTATTGTACAGGGCGGGGAGTACGAAGAACTTCGTCGTCAAAGTGCGAAAGATCTTGTTTCAATGGACTTCCCTGGTTACGCTGTAGGTGGTTTATCTGTTGGTGAACCGAAAGATATTATGAACCGTGTTCTTGAGTTTACAACACCACTTCTTCCAGATAATAAGCCTCGTTACTTAATGGGTGTAGGTTCTCCTGACTCGTTAATCGATGGCGCAATTCGTGGTATTGATATGTTTGACTGTGTACTTCCAACTCGTATCGCTCGAAATGGTACATGTATGACAAGTGAAGGTCGCCTTGTTGTAAAAAATGCGAAATTCGCAAGAGACTTCGGTCCGCTTGATCCAAACTGTGATTGCTACACATGTAAAAACTACTCACGTGCGTATATTCGTCACTTAATGAAATGTGATGAAACGTTCGGAATTCGTTTAACGTCTTATCACAATCTTCATTTTCTGTTAAACTTAATGGAGCAGGTGAGACAAGCTATTCGTGAAGACCGTCTTGGCGATTTCCGCGAAGAGTTCTTTGAACAGTATGGCTTTAATAAAACGAATGCTAAAAACTTCTAATACATAATTTAAAAGGAGGAACAAAAGATGAATGCAGGTATGATGAATATCGTTATGATCGTTGCGATGTTTGCGATTTTCTATTTCTTATTAATTCGCCCGCAACAAAAACGTCAAAAAGCAGTTGCTCAAATGCAAAGTGAGTTAGCAAAAGGTGATGCTATCGTAACAATCGGTGGTTTACACGGTACAATCGAATCAGTAGATGAGACGAAAATCGTTATTAAATCTGGTGGTTCACACTTAACTTTCGATCGCAATGCGATTCGTGAAGTTGTGAAAAACTAATGTGGAAGGCCCTGCATGAAATGTGCAGGGCCTTTTTTAGTTACTTTGCTTTGACATATTTACACCGAAAATACCACCGAGTGTACTCGCCCCCATTAATGCTAATTGATAAAGTAATTGTGAGTTCGATAAGGTTTGAGAAAAGCCTAAATAGTTAACTAGAAAGACGAGTATAGTGAATGTGAGCCCTGTTGTGAAACCTACTAGCCAACCTTTTCCTTGAGCCTTTTTGCCGGCAGTAAATCCAGACATAAGCATAGATAAAAGAGCGAGTATAAAAATAGTAACGGTTAATGTCCCTTCATTTATATTCGTAAACTTTAATAAAAGAGCCATAATCATACTAGTAATAGATGCGAGAATTAGTAGCGTAACAATACCGAAGCCAATTGCAGTTGATAATTTTTTCGTTCCATCCATTTATGCATTCCCCCTCGTATATTAATATTTAAGCCCTATCTCAGGCTTAGTTTTACTCTCTAATAAGAGTCCAGTAATAAAGAAAATACTTGGACGTCTCAAGATATTTCTAGATAA
>NZ_JAKUFX010000203.1:0-6444 GCF_022663635.1 Bacillus cereus group sp. BfR-BA-01356
CTAGAAATATCTTGAGACGTCCAAGTATTTTCTTTATTACTGGACTCTTATTAGAGAGTAAAACTAAGCCTGAGATAGGGCTTAAATATTAATATACGAGGGGAATGGAAATGTCATTAGTCAAAAATCTGAAAGAAATGCGAGACAAGGCTATTGATGAAAAGGTGTTGGAATTTGCCGAAGAAATGGAATCTGCAATAATTGAAAGCGCGAAAAACGGATATGTAGGTTATAACTATAAAATTCATAATGAAAATCAAGATAAGCATATTATGTGTTCGGAATTATTTATAAAAAAGTTACGAACATTGATGGATGGTGTAAATGTTGAATTTAAGAAAGAAGAAAAGAAGAGTATTTTAGGAATAACTTACTATGAACATTACATTCACTTTAATTGGAAATAATAATTTCTTTATAAAATAAAAAAGAAAAAAGCAACTTGTATTGGGGACAAGTCACTTTTTTCGAATGGCAATGTTACATCTATTATACCAGGACAGATGTAACAGCTAAATGAATAAAAAACACAAATTTTAGACAAAATTCGAGATTACAAATGAATACAGTCCGGCTAGAAAACTAGAGGACACCAATTCATTAAAACGGCAATTCAAGCTGTTTTAGGAATAGGTGTCCTTTTTATTTTGAAAAGGGAGATGGGGAAATGAAGGTGTTAAAGGATCAGCTACGTGAATGGAAAAAGCAATCAATACAAGTAAAGAAGAAAAACAAGAAAAACCGAAAAGAAAAATTAAGCACTCGTGACATTGAAGATTTAATGGGGATTCGTGGCCCGCGTTATGAACGTAGACGTGGAGCATTAAGACAAAAATAATAACAATGGAGGAATTTAATATGAATAAACAACTATCATTCAAGATGCCAATTGTGGATGGAAAAAGAACAAAACAAGAAATCGAAAAAGTATTTAATGAGTATCGTAGATATTTAGCAACTATGCCATGTGATATGCTGCCAAAAGTGACAGCGTCGTATTCTATTGTTCCTCCATCGAATACAAATGAGTTTAATAGTTCGACTGAAAATATTGCAATAGAAAGAATAGAGTATGAACAAGAACGAAATAAATTTATGAGTTGGTTGTATGACGGTGTGAATCGTCTAAGAGATGATGAACGTGAAGTGATTGTGAAATTTTATATGGAACATGATTCTGGATATGATCAAGATATCTGGATGGATTTAGGTATAGGTAAAACGAAATATTATAAGTTAAAAGGACGAGCGATATTGCGTTTAGCTTTCAATCTAAAAAAAGAGGTGTTTCAAAAAACGCGTAAACAAAAAGAGGGGCAAAGTATATGAATATTGTACAGCCGATTCGAGATAAAGAAATAATACAAGAAATAAAAGAGTTCTATAAGGAACAGAATGAGAGGAACTACATTCTGTTTCTTCTTGGTATTAATACAGGATTCAGAATATCGGATATATTACGGTTACGTGTTCGTGATGTAGAAGGCTGGAATATTGTGATACGCGAAAAGAAAACAAGGAAGATCAAAGATGTGAAGATGCCTTCAGAGCTGAAGAGAGCTATCAGAAATTATACTGAAGGAAAGCCAAAGAATGAATACCTAATTAAGAGTAGAAACGGAAAAAATAAACCAATTACTCGTGCAATGGCATATGTAATATTGAATCAAGCTGCTGAAGAGTTTGGATTGGAACGTATCGGTACTCATTCACTTAGAAAGACATATGGCTATCACCATTACAAACAATTTAAAGATGTAGTTGCCTTGCAAAAGATGTTAAATCATACAGATCAGAAAGAAACATTGAGATACATTGGAATGGAGCAAGATACATTAAATGATTATCAAAGGAAGTTTAGAATCTAGCTCCTTTATTTTTTTAACACTTATTGAATTAGCTTTAAACTGAAAGTGTCAAATTCATTTTTATAAAATGCGAAAGAGATTGGTATATCTAAGGTTAAACGGAATAGGTGAATTTAACACAATCCAGATTATAGCTAATTCATTTTCAAGGATTAAAGAACATATTTATTCAAAACTATGCGAAAAGAGGCTGAAAAACGATGTGAAAAAATACATAAATCAAAAACGCGAACTATTCGTGAACTATCTGCGGACTATTTGCGAACGATTTACGGACACGTTTTTGTTTTTAACATGATATATTTGTATTGTGAGAAGTGGCGGAAAACACAACTCACTATGTTGTTCTTATATTTCTAAACGGTTCGTAATGACGGCACATAAAATCCGAAACCAGCAGATGGTACTGATTGGATGTTACCGTTAATAAGGAGAGCTTTTGCTCTTCTTCCAGTTACTTAATAGTGTAGGTGCAGAGGGATGTAGCAACATTAAGTAACTGGGAAAAGAATAAAACTTCACGTACCGCAATAGAAAGACAAATTAATAATCCAGAGAAAGGCATCCATTCGGGTGCTTTTTATTTTTGAGGAGGATGAAGAATGGAAGCTAAAACATTAGTATTTAAACCTGTAAAGCAATATAAGATTGATTCGAATAAAATCCAAACATTAGATGATGTGATTGCTATTTTAAAAAATGTAACGATATACGTGAATGGTGAAGAAGCATTAGAAGGTCTTGAACATTTAATTGAAAAGGATGATGAATGATGAAATTTAAAGATATGGTTGAATGTATGGATAAGAATTGTAGAACTGTTGTTGTTGCTAAACATGTTGACGGATTAAAGTGTGTTAGATGTGGAGGTCCAACAAGACCAATGAAATTTGCGCCACTTGAAAAACAGGAAGAGGAATTAGGACTGATTGAACAAACTATCCTTATTAATAAAAGGAGAGAAATTTATAAAGAACTTATACAGCTTGCTCATTTAATAAGAGATAAGAAACATGATATTAAGGTGATGGCAGGAATGTTCAGTTGTGAGGGACAGAGTGTGGTGGAAGATTTTCTAATTGATGTTATAACATCAAATGAGCTGCCTTCGGATATTGTTTTGTCGAAGGAAACGGAACAGTACCTATTAAAAATAGGGATTGAAGAGTTATTGAAGAAACCTCAAGAAGTAGATGCGGAAAAGTTGGCTAAAGGAATTCATGAAACGATGCTTGAGAGAGTGAATGTAAATGCAAATAGACTTTAATAAACTGGAAAAAACAATAATCATCGGCATAATCCTTCGCGCTCTTCGTAGTAAAAAGAAGATAAAAAGGTATGTGGGTTTAGAGCGGTTACCAGATTTAATTCAAGTGTTAGATGAATTGCAAGAGAGTACAACATTTGAAGATAGAGAAGAAGCTTTAACAAGTCTAATCGATAAGTTGATTGATGATTTGTTAGAGGAAGGTAAGAGGTGATGTAATGAACTGGTTAGACTTCCTTATAGGCTGCTGTGTAGGTTCTTTATTTGGGATTATATTTTGTTCTGTACAAGATATTAGATCGGTAGGTAGGAAAGGAATGAAAGCGGACGGACATGTAATTTATAGATGTTTACTTTGTAAAACTGAACGTAAGTTAAAAGTCCATAAAAAAGATTATTGCGAAGTAAAAGTTTGTCCGAATTGCCTTGGAGTTTCTGTAGACATTTTTAAAATCGCTAAGTACAAACAAGTTGGTGAGAAATAACGATGGATAAAGAACATCTTATTCAATTAATAAAAGAAGATAAGCTGATGAAGTTCTATAAATCTAAAGAATGGAGAGCTTTACGATTAAAAGCAATTGAGCGAGCTAAGAATGAATGTGAGCATTGCAAACAGGAAGGAAAGGTAACGACACGAGATACACTTGATAAACGTGGGCGTAAGACGAAGATGGATGTGAACCATATCAAACCGGTTAAGACTCATCCGCATCTTGCGTTAGAATTAGATAACCTTGAATACATTTGTGTACGTCACCATAACATTGCTGATGGTAAGGACAAGATGATTAGCAATAGTGAACCTAAGTTCATGAATGAGGAACGGTGGTAGCTATGATAATTGTGGATGGTAGTTGGACATTCGATACTGACTTAATGATTCAATACGCTGAGAAGGACGAGCGCACGTCATATGAGCGTGACATGCTTAATCAGTTCCGAAAGTATTCTTACTGGCGTTACTGTCAAATAAGAGACTGTGTGAACCCAAGAAAGTGCAAACGACTTAAACTTAATGATGTTAGAGAAAGATTGCGAGAAGAAGAGAATTTAATATTTACAAAGGATATTCTAAAGATTTCTAGTGAAGAAGTCTTTTTTATTTTGGATTTTATTGAAGGATACTTTGAATTAATTTCTTAAACACCCCCCGGTCAAAAAGTTTGGCTTTTACTAGGAGGACCATTCAACGGGGGGAGGTGGTGAGAAAATATATTTTTTATTTTTTTAAGTAAAGGGGGGGTATAGTTGCGAAAACTCTCAAAAAAGATGCAAGTTAAACAAGATTTATTACAACAATTGGAAAATGAAGAAATGGACAGTGCGGTGTACATTGATTTGGTTGATAAATACATGGCATTGTGGGATGCATCGAAAGCATTGGAAAGAGAATGGAAGAAAGAACGTATGGTTACATGGGATAACGGTGGAGGGCAAAAAGGAATTAAGCCTAATCCAGCCGGAAAGGAATACCGGGAAACTATTCGTAGTATGACAGAGTTAATTAAAAAGATGAATTTGCAAAATCCAAATACAGGTGATGACGATGACGAATTATAAGTATCATCCCTATATTGATAACTATATAGATATGGTTGAAAGTGGCCAGGTGAAGTCATCGAAAGAAGTCAAACTATTAATGGGACTTCTAAAGAAGAAACTCAGCCAAAACAACATTGTTATCAATCATGATGAAATTACAGAAGCAAAAGAATTTATTGAAAGGTATTTTTCGTTTGAATTATTACCACATCAAGATTTTATTTTGGCTTGCTGTGTAGGTTTGTTTTATGATGACGGAACGCTTGTGTTTAATGAGTTTTTAATTTTGATGGGCCGTGGTGCTGGAAAAAATGGTTTCATTGCAGCGCTTGCTTTCTATTTAGTTAGCAAACAAGGGATTCGAGGATATAACGTTGATATTGTAGCTACTTCAAAAGAGCAGGCTTTAACGTCGTTTATGGATGTTCATGATGTATTAGAAGAGTACAAAAAGAGAATGAAGAAATTCTTTAAATGGACGTTAGAAAAAATAGTATACAAGAAAACAAAATCGAAAATTAAATATTATACGAACAACGCTAAGACAAAAGATGGTTTACGTCCTGGGGTTGTTATTTTTGATGAAATTCATGCCTACGAAAGTTATGACAACATCAAAGTATTTACATCAGCATTAGGGAAGGTACAACATCCACGCCGTTTTTATTTGACTACAGATGGAGATGTACGTGGCGGTGTACTAGATGATTTTAAAGATGTGGCTAGGCAAGTTTTGAATGGGGAATTACCCAATTCACGTATGTTTCCGTTTCTTTGTAAATTAGATGATGAAAGCGAAGTGGATGATTTTGAAATGTGGGAGAAAGCAAACCCTTCATTACCTTACTTTCCTCATTTGAAGCAAGAGATGGAAACAGAATATGAGAACATGCAAACTAGACCTTCCGCACGGATTGAATTCATGACAAAACGTATGAATTTACCGCAAGAAGAAACGATGTTCTCTGTAGCAAGTTGGGAGCAAATAAAAGCTACTGATCAAGAGTTTCCATTGGAGGAATTAAAAGGACAGACTTGTGTAGGTGGTATTGATTTCTCGGATATTAATGATTTTGTTGGTGTAGGTTTGTTATTTAAATATAAAGGGAAAAGGTACTGGAAACATCATACTTTTATTAATCGTCAAGCATTAAAGAATAAAAACTTTAAAATTGATATTCAAGTAGCAATAGATGAAGGGCTTGTAACGATTATCGATGATGTCATTAATAAACCAGAACATATTTTAGGTTGGTTTATTGAACAAGCGAAAATATACAATATAAAATCAATCGCTTCTGACTTATACAGGATTAATTATATTAAACAAATCTTTGAAGAAGCTGGTTTTCATCTTGAGATAGCTCGTAGTGGGAAGGTAACACATACCAAGCTACAACCTGTAGTGGAAGAAATGTTTGCAACAGAAAGTATTGTATACGGTGCAGATCGTATGATGCGTTGGTACACAAATAATGTATATGTGGATAAAGATTCAAAAGGAAATATTAGTTATGAAAAAATTGAACCTTATTTACGTAAAACGGATGGGTTTATGGCGTTAATACATGCTCTAACTCTAGATGGAATGTTAAAAGAAGGAATCCCTATTACAAAAGATACCATTAAGAAAATGTTTAGAGTATTCGGTGGTTAAAAGACCAACTATGAAAAGTCAAGGGGACATTTTCAAAAAATATTGCTAGAGGATTTTGAAAATAAATCCACTGGATTCGATAGGAAGTGGCTAAACGTCTTCATAAA
>NZ_JAKUFX010000204.1:0-6285 GCF_022663635.1 Bacillus cereus group sp. BfR-BA-01356
CAGGGTTTATTTGATATGCCCGCTTTTATAAAATCTACAAAAGATAATAAAAAACTATATGGAAAGACCGCATTTTGTTTAAAAATATACCTTAAGTTGATGGATGTGTGGCGGTACCCCTTTATGTGCATAAAGAAAAGACACCCTAAGGTGCCTTTCTCTGACTTGAACCACTTTAATTTTAATAATATGTATTAGATGCGAATCGAATTCAATTATATCACGTTTTCTATCCGTGGAAAACGCTTTCTTATTTTACTGAACTTCATATTTATTAAAATTTCACTTACCGTATGAAGAAGATTCTTCTAATTCTCTCCAAAACACTACATAACGATGTAGCGCTTCTATACTTTTTAATCCCAGGTGTGATTGTATCTCTATTGGTGTCATACCTTTTTGTAAAGCGTTTAGTATCCAACGATTTCGCAATGTCGTAGGCGTGACGTGTATACCGGCACGTTTGATTTCTTTTTGAAGCATCCTTTGAACACTGACTCTTGTTAATGCTGCAGGTGTATCTTGAGAGTAATCCCAACGAAACGTTTGTGGCGCGAAATCAAAAGCGACAAAGAGCGGATCATCACTATGGTGTCTTGGGCGTACTGTTTCCGGAATGTCATTTAAATAGTCCAGGATTAATTCTCTGTCTTTTTTTGATAGCTTTACAGGGCGTTTAAGCGCACTTGATTGACCAGGGGTAATTATGCCTTCAGCAAGTTTTAAATCGCGCATAGACAACGAAATGATGTCTTGGATAGATAGTCCGTACTTTAGCATAAAACGGACCAAAAGAACATTCCTATTCAGGATATGTATCCTGCCGGATGCCTGGTACTCTGTTAAACCATCTAAAGTGCTAATAGTACGCATTAATTTGCGTATTTCCTTATCTGAAGCAAAGTTTTTAGATGTAAGGGGAGGTGGCGATACATCGCTTTTTAAATCATTTCCATTCCCGTGAAATTGTAAGAAGTTGATTACAATCCCCTTAACTCGTTTTGTATTCGAGTTAGAAGCCCCACGATCCTTTTTAAGCGCGTTTAAAAAGCTAGACAACCCATTTGTATCGGAACTCTGAAAGACCTCTTGAGAAGGGGTAGGGTTTCTCTTCTTGATCCAGAATACAAATAAATTGAGATCATAACGGTACTGTTTTAGGGTCGAATCCTTGCGGCCACGAGACTTTAATGAAGACAAAAACTCTACTTGTTTTGATTCCCAGGTCATTTTTATATACCTCTTTTTTATAAAAATTGTGTACCGCAATTATACAATAAAAATCTTACATTCGACAATAGGGGATTCTTGGTCTGTATGTTTTTTGTTCCACCTGTGTCCTCTCTTTTCTTCAAAAAAAATCTCTCTTATAGTCTCGAATTTGAAAACGTCTTACCATGGTGATCTTTACTTTCAGTCTTCCTTGCGGCTTCAAGACCAGAATATTCACTCTATTTTAAAGCGAATATTCCTTAATCGAATACCTCCTTTGTTCGTTTTGAAGGTTGAATGTACATGCAATGGAAAGTCTATTTTCTCTTCGATATCCATCCGAATTTTAAAGAAAATACCGTACAGAATAAGTATAGAATTTGATTAAGAATTATTAGCAGTTTTACCATGGAAATGAATAGAATTAATATAAGAATAGGCATAAGAATAGGTGTAAATTAATTCTGTATCTATTCTTATATTAATTCTATAGCTAAATCTTATTATATCAAGCTATGTCACGATTCTTAAAAACAATAAAATTACTGAAGTTATCCTTGAGATAGTAACTGTATTCGTAGAATACTGTAACTAATCGAAAGGCTATTAGTCTTTTAGCTACAGTAAATCCGCGGCGGCCGGCAGCCCATTCATTCCATATTTCATCATCCCCATACAGCTCAACATCTTTCGTATTTCGTTACGAAACACCATCCATCGTTCCTTGTATATAATATATATCACATAGCTTGTACATATATATTATCTCTGTATATATCCTCCCTATATAACTGGTCTCTAGATCACACTATAATATTATGTCAGCTGTCCTCACTATTACCCTCTCATAAAAAAATACTAGTTGCCCTTCACGGACAACTAGTATTTTCACTTCAATATTCCTGTGCTTTTTTTGTTCATAATCTTGTACATATATCTCGTATGGATCATGACCAATGACATTTCAGTTTAATAGTTTTGATGCATATATTTAAACAATATTATCGCGATTTACAGCACCAAATATATTTGGTGCTGATGTCTCTTGTTTCACTTCTTCTTTTGTTTCTTCTTTAATTGATTCCTCTTTTTTTACAGATTCACCTTTTGAGGGTTCAATATTTTGAACAGAAGGTTGTTCAGTGATCAGTTTAGAAACAACTGTATTATCTTGTAATAAATTCTTCATTTTGTTGAACTCTTGATAAAATTCATCTTTCATCAACAAATCTCTATGCATTTCTTGCTGTGCTTCAAAGCTTTTTACATCTAACGTGCCATATTGTTTCATAAAAAACTTTATTAAAGTAAATAACGATTCACCTATATTATCTTGGTTTTCGTACCAATCCCAAAATTCAGGATCATTTACTTTTTTTAGTTTCCATCCATATTGTTCTGGTTTTGTTTTCGCCTTCATAATCTAACACCAACCTAAACTAACACTTCTTTTTCTAGTACATCTAATCCTTCGATATTCATGTCTACAGCATATTCAGCTGGAATCCATAGCAATTCTAATTTATTTCTCTTACAGAACGATATTAATTCCTTTTCTAAATCCTCTTCTAGCGCGATTGATCCTCCACCATATATTGCAATTACTTCAGCCTCACTAGCTGTATTATTTCTGTATTTATTGCGGATATCTCGCATGATATTTTCAGCTTGAACAAAACGAGTCTCGTAGAAAAACTCTTTAGCTTCTTGATAAAATTTATGTTCTTCGTTTAATAAAATCTCAGCGAATTGTTGGCGAGTAACCTCTCCAACTCCTGGTCTGTTACTCTGTAAAAGTTTTATTGCTTCTAACAAAGCATGTCCAATACCTCGACGTTCACCTGTGCAAGAATCTGGTTTAGGATTTAACCCTTCAGTATAAATGTACTCCGTTGTACCATCACCAATGTCACCATGGAGAATTTTTTTCGTTGAAAACACTTCATATGTCAACATTTTTTGTATTTCTTCTTCAGTATAGTTTAGCTCTTTTTTACAAAATTCCACGTATTTTTTAAACATCTTGTGCTCACCGTCAGCAATCGCACGAATCATTCGATATAATGGTGGAATCCCTTCACGTGTTACTGTTACTTGTTCAAAATTAACTGTTACTGTTACCTTTTCTTCAGCAACATCTACAATTGCAATATGTGGCTTTTCTACTAATCTTTTTTCTAATACTCTAGCATGTTCTGGTTTCCATTCACTTGCTGGAATAGCTGTAGTCAGCTTTACTTTTACATCCAGTGTTGTTGGCAAGGTATTAGTTTCTCCAAATTCCTTTTGAATTGCCTTTGCAGCTACAATACTAACTAAATGAATAATCGGTAAATCATCTTCATGTTTGCCGCCTTCTTCAATATCCATTGTTGTTGTATCTTTAGCAAAATTCATCGCGCGTTTACCAACTAAAAATTGGCCACTACGCTTAATTGAATTGCTCGTAATATGTATATGTAATTCATCTAGTAAATTCACAACGCATTTTTCAATATTTGTTTCACTTGGATCAAGAGGTTTAAACAAACGTTTGTATACACTAGGTACTTTTTCAATCTTATCCTCAATTTTGAACTTAACCTTACTATTTCCAATATCCGCTTTTAATTTAAACATTACACTCATAAACACATCTCCTTTTGAATACTATTTCATTACCGTATAAACACTTTTCGAAACCTAGTCGGTTTTGAATAGATTACTTTCCGATACCTTAATGTAATTTTAACACATCTACCTGGATGGCGCAACTAAAAAAACTTATAAAATAACCGGAATGTAACTATTAAATTACTTTTAGATAACTTTATTGTAACCAACGTGTGCTTTATTTGTTATTTTTCTGTAATTCTTTAGCGAGATGCCTTTCTACATTCTGTTATAGGTATCAATTCGATAACGATTAAGTTCCCGGAAAATAACTTTCTGATTATAAGTCGAATACCAGTTATATAGGAGGAAGATTATAAGGGAATCTGGAGGATAGGGGCGATCTTTGTTACAACAAATTAAAACATTTGGGTGTGATAGTGTCTAATAAATTCTTGTTATACACTTCTAGATTTCGTTGTAACAGTTTTTTGTACTTTTATAAGGAAGAACCACTGATTTTGTTGAAAATTGAAAACAGACTATTTAGCGAAGTTTAGGGAAGATGTGTATGTTTGATCTTTATATGTACTAATATAGGAATTCTATTTTAGCGAGGATTAGGGAATCAGTAGGGAGAATGACAAATGGTGCTAATAAAAAAATTGATGAATGTCGATAAGATTCTTTTATTTAATAAATCTTGTTTTAAAAATTAAAATCATTAAATACATTAGAAATTAAAAAAGGCGATTTAGCCTTACTCTAACAAGAAGTTTGATTTTTTTTCTTAGTAGTTATTTGGTAGAAACAAAGGAGGTATCAAAATTTTCAGTCTATTCATTGCGGTAATTTTATTAGGTTATCTTTTTATGTTTTCCCATTATATGTTAAAAAACACTATTATTTTTAATTGATTTGGATGTGAAGTATGAGAGGTATTTAGGAGATAATATAAGCGCATGACAAATAGCCTTGTTTTGCTATAATTTTTAAACAAGGCTATAAAAATGGCGATTTTAAGCAAGATTATTCCCCTTTGATAAAATCGTAAATTATTAACTTTTGTTTTGGTTTTGATAAAGATGAAACATATTTTTCAGCTTCTTCTTTTTTACGTTTTAAATAAGATTTATAGTTTTGGCTAAATATTTCAATGAAATAAGCAGCATTACTCTTATCAGCTTTACTAGCTTCAAAACGATCGGCAGCTTGTCTGAAGAAATACCAAGCATCTTTGTCGATATCTGGTGGCATTCTATTTGCAATTGCATATGCATCTTTTTCAGACAGATTAGTAAATGGTGAACTCATAATATAGTGCCATGCTCTTTGTTGATCTTTACTTAAATATTCATTGAAATCTTCTTTTCTAGCAAAATAGTCTTTAGGTTCTTCACTTTGCTCATTAGCTTCTTCTTGTTTTGGATCTGTATCTACTTGTTCGCCTGTAACTTCTTCTTTTTTTTCTTTTAATAGAGTCCACTTGGATAGTAGGTTTGAGATAGTTTCTGTTATCTCAATTGCTAGATGCCATTTGTGTTTAAAGTAATCTATGATTTTTTGATAATTATTATGTATTGTTAAAATGTAGACAGAAGGACCTTTCTTTCCAGCTTTACGATTTCTAATTTGTAGGCAGATACCAAGTTTTTCTAGCCAAGAAAGAGTTTCATTGATAAGGGGTTTTGAGATTCCCGCTTTTTGGGCTATCACATCCTGTTTCACACAAGAAAAACCTTCGTGAACAAGATAAGATAAAATTGTTTCAAGTCCTTTGTACTTACGAGGAGTTTGTAAAGAAATGTCTTCAGTAGTAAAGCCCTGTTCTTCTAAAAGAATGCTATCAATCTCCTTTAGAATTTTTTTTACGGCTTTATTAATATTTCCTGGTTTAGTGGATATACGATCCAGTTGAGGACTTAGTTCTCGTTTTGCTTTGCTTAATAAAAAATTTTTTAATAACACGAAAAAACCTCCCTAATATTTCCAGCCCAATATCGGAAAATTAGCGAGTTTTTTATTCACAAAACTTCATTAGTTATGATATAATTTAACCATAATATTAATTTTGTTAAAAAACTCTGCTAACTGGGGTTTTTAATTGATCTAGTCGCCAAACTTGGAATCAATTGAAAACGGTGGGTGGAGTTTTATTTTTTTGTCTTTTTTTAAATAAATTGAACTTAATTTCCTTTTTATATGAAACAACTATATCATAAATCTCTTTTTTAATTATATATATTCTATTATATATTTTATCTTTTTTTTTGTGAAATATCAACATAATGAAAAGTATTATTCATCTATTTGATAATGAATAATGGAAAATACATGTTTATCTATTTAATTTAGGGAAATAAGGGGGTTTATCCCATGCCCATCAACTTAAAAATCTTCACTACCCCCAAGTGTAAAAAAACGTTATTCTTTCTAAAAAAGCTAGACTAGAAAGGATGACGTTTTCTTATGAATCTCTCG
>NZ_JAKUFX010000205.1:0-6224 GCF_022663635.1 Bacillus cereus group sp. BfR-BA-01356
GAGGTGGTCGGCAACACTCTATCTACAAATTTAAGTATCTCATAAAAATAGATACTCTTGGGTTTATAGGTACATCCCGTCCCTAAAAAACCTAACTTAATCATACGAGGATGTGATTGAATTATGGAACGGCCGAATTGGGGAATTGGAGGATTAGTATTCGTTGGCTGTATGTTTCTTGGTGGAGGAGTGGGATCTATGTTAGGTAATGCCCAAACTGGATGGCTAATAGGAATGGGCATTGGATTTCTTGGGATGGCTTTAACGAGACTGTTCAGAAAATAATGTAACTGAGATTCTTCTTCTGGTAAATAAGGAAATATGTAAGTAATTCATGGCATAAGAGTTCTATAAATTATAGTTAGAATCTTCTCTTTTGTATTTGTCTTTTCTAAATTTCTCCATACATAGATACGATTCTCAAGTCGGAGGATAGCACCTTAGGGTGTCTTTTTTATGCTTTTTAAAAATGTCTTACCATATAATAGCTGAGTTTTGCTTTCAGTCTCCGATGCCCATTAAACATAAAATGAAAATTCCGCACCATTTAAACTCGGATAACAATTCATACGATCAAGAATAATTGAGTTAATAGCTTTCGGTAGATTGTCATCATTTTTTTATAATACATTAGATTCATTACCGTTTCAGACCTATGTATTCATTCATAACCTAACAGTAAAAGGGGGGATGATTAAAGGTATGGCAGTTAATGAGGAATCAATTTGTCAACAGTTTGCAAGAATTATCGGTGGACAAGAAGGATTCGCCGGTGGGAAATGCGTGGCAACAATAAACAGGGATGAAATACGAGCAACAATCTTGGGAAAACGTTTTAGAGTAACCACTTCTTTTTCATTCGAATCACGAGACAATAAAACTGGACGGGCATTATGCCTAGGCCGAGTAGCACTCTTACAAAAAGAAGTCACTGAATTTGTGGCGACAATTATTAAACAAGGAATAATCGTTTCGTCTATACACAATGAGTGGTTATGTGATGATCCAAATTTGATTTACGTTAATATCGAAGACGTTGATGATCCACTAAATTTCGCAAGAAAAGTGAGAAGAGCATTGTGCAATTAACAATTTTTTTTAGTTAATTGATTGATTACGTTAAATAGAAGATTTCAGCGTGTTGAATGTTATAGTTGTAAAATAGATTTAAGTGGAGGGGGTTATAAAATGAAAGAAGGCATTCCGTATTTGGAATGTCTTTTTTATGTTTTTGTTGCTCATGAGGGTGGTTAACTGATTATATGCTGTTTATCTTGCAACAGCAAGAACTGGACGAGGTATCTTTAAAGGTATTTGACTATTTGTAGATACCATATTTTATCAAATGTTATTAGCATATCATAAAACGACAGGGGAGAAATCGCCAGAGAAATACGTCAAATTAGTCATTCCTTCTATAATCTAAGGGGGCGATTTTGTTTTCGAAAAATAATAGGTAAATCATTTGACAATTAAAATAATCTACTTTATTATATGTGCCATAGCATATATATGGTGAAACAAATACATTCATTGTGAATGATTGACTGGTATGCTATATCCTTTTATATCTTAATTTATAGAGGTGATATATGAACTTACATGATTTAATAGGCTATCTTGTTCATCGTACTGATGTGAAAATGACCAATTATTTTACGAAGAAATTAAAGCCGTATGGAGTTACGCCAGAGCAGTGGGGGATTATTAGTGTTCTTTGTAGCCAAAGGAGCACTACTCAAAAAGAGTTGGCGGAAGCTATTGATAAAGATCAAACTACTGTTGTTAGAATGATACAGTCAATGGAGAGAAAAGGGATTGTAAAGAAGGCTTTGAATGACCAAGATAGGCGTTCACATAACCTTTTTTTAACTCAAAAAGGTGACGAGTTAAAGAAAACAATCTTGCCTGTAGTGAAAGACGCTCACCATTTCGTTACGAGTAATTTGAGCGAGGAAGAAATTAAAGTATTACAATCGTTATTAAACAAATTGTATGATACACACTATTAATATTTGTTCCTTATTGATGCTATGCTATTCATAAGGAACAAACTTTGTTTTAGGTATTATATATGCTATAGCACATAATTTTTTGTTTGTTTAGAGGAATGGGAAGATAGCTTTATTTTGTATGATATCTGATTCAGGTTCACTTTTTTGCCTAGTACCAGTCAAATTTTTGTATTATATGTGCTATAGCATGTAATTTCTAGCCCTTTAATATGAAAAAGGGTAATGTAAATTGAAGCGACTTCCATACAGGTAATCTCAGGAAATAGGATAAAGGTAGTGACTACTACCTGAACAATACTGAGTTTTTATCAAATAATAAGAAAGGTGTGATTACTATTTTAATTTTCATCAATATTGTAAAAGTAGTGTTGTTTCTGTTCTTTTTAATGACAGGAACGAAAATTATATCCGGGAAAATGGCAGATGAATTCAAACGATTTGGTTTACCTTCGCTCTTTAATTTCTTAACTGGAGCTTTTGAGATTGTAGGAGCGATTGGAATGTTGATAGGAATCTGGATTCCAGTAGTAGCTTTATGGGCAGGATTGTTATTAGGTGGTACGATGCTTGCAGCTGCATTAACGCTAATTGTATTAGCGAGGGATCCTTTTAAGAAAGCGATACCTGCGCTTGTTTTGTTTGTCCTTAGTTTAGGGGTAAGTTTGTATCATATTTTTTAAACATAACCGAAAACTATTAAACTTTCACTTTATGCGTTCAAGTTACTATCGTTTTGTGATTATGTTACAAATAGGGGGATTCTCCAATTAGTGCTTGAATAATAATAGCAATACGAATTTAGACATTACTTTCATTCGAATCATGATCAGTAAAAGAATGGGAAGAATTTTTATACAAAGGAATTCTCGATGAATTTTATATTAAAATAGGAGTGAGTGAAGATGGCATATTTATTACAAGTTGATTTTCCGTTTGAAGGTCCTTTTGGTGAAGAAATGGAAAAAGCATTTTGGGATTTAGCAAATAGTATTAACGAAGAAGAAGGATTCCACTGGAAAATATGGACTGAGAATGAAGAAACAAAAGAAGCTGGAGGCATTTATGTATTTGAAGAAAAACAAGATGCTGAAAAATATGCGGAAATGCACAAGAGCAGACTTGAAGCAGCTGGTGTTAAAGATATTAGAGTAAGAATTTTTAACATCAATGAAAAGTTAACTAAGTTGAATCGTGGTTATATTAAATAATTCCGACAGTCGGAGCAAGCGTAAAAAGGAGGGGGATAATCCCCTCTTTTTTAATTCTTAAATTGATGGTGAGGGGGCTCTTACAAAAAAAATCTTTGCAAAATTTGTGAAAGAAAAGGAGAGATAAAGGTATTTTAACCTTATCTCTCTTTTTCTATATTCATTTATTTTCAGGTAAGGAGTTGATTAGTTATTACTATTTATAAGAACGTGAAGAAGTGTTGATGCCAGTTGGAACTGTTGTAAAGGTTGAGGGGGCATCCAAGGAAATAGCAGAGATGTGTATGATGATTTGGCGCAGGGGTATGAATCCATCTTCTATGAAATTGTGGGATTATATAAGCATTGATTATCCTGGAGATTTTAAAATGAAATTTACCTAATTATAGAAGTGATTTGAACGTAAGGAAATTGTAAGAAATGCATAAGAAAAAAGAAATTTTTATTATGTAGGATACAAATATAGAGAAGCACAAAAGAGGGAGGATAAATAGGGTTTATTTATACGAAAACCAAACTAGTAACAAGCGCATTCTAAATAAAAAATCATTTATGGTACTAACATACATGTGAAAAAGAGAGGTTTTACCGTTTGTTACAACAGTAGGGATAAAGCCAGAATAGTAGTTTATGTGATGTTTGTAATTGAACAAATAAAAGATGAAATTAATCATTTATCTAAGGAGGCATTTTTTTATGGAAAATAAATTATCTGGGGTGTTAGCCGCTACTTTGGCCCTAACGATGAGCTTGCCAACAGGAGCGATAGCGTCTTCTAGCAGTAAGGCTCCGGTTGTATCTAGCCAAGAAGTTGCTAGTAAAGATTTGGAGAAGATTGCTGCAGAGAACGCTGAACTACTCACGAAGTCCTATGAGACGACTAGCGTGCAGTATGCGCTGATTGATAATGGTAAACTTATTTTGTCGGGGCAGACAGGCAAGAACGACATAGAAGGGAAAGAACCATTAACTAAAGATACTCTATACGGAATTGGTTCAACCAGTAAAGTATATACAGCAGCGGCTGTTATGAAACTAGTAGACGAAGGAAAAGTTGATTTGGATGCTCCTGTTACTGGCTATATTCCTGAGTTCAAAATGAAAGATAAACGATATAAAAGCATTACACCGCGTATGCTGTTGAATCACTCCTCAGGTTTGCAAGGTTCGACGTTCAATAATGCATTTTTATTTAAAGATAATGATGCTTATGCCCATGATATCTTGTTGCAACAATTGTCCAACCAAAACTTGAAGGCAGACCCTGGCGCGTTTTCAGTATACTGTAATGACGGTTTTACGCTGGCTGAGATCTTGGTAGAAAGAGTCAGCGGTATGAGTTTTACTGAATTTCTACATCAAAAGTTTACAGAGCCATTAAAACTGAATCAAACGATAACATCGCAAGACAAATGGGAAGACGAAAAGCGGGCTGGACAGTATTCTCCGACATACCAGGGACAGCTTCCAAGTGAAATGGTAAATGTGATTGGTACGGGAGGAATCTCCTCTACTGCAGAAGATGTGGTGCGATTCTCACAAATATTTATGGGACAGGGAAAAGAAATTCTCTCTAATAAAGCAATCAAGGCGATGGAACAAGAAGAATATAAAAAAGGAATGTGGCCAGGAGATAGCGGAAATATGTTCAACTATGGTCTTGGCTGGGATAGTGTGAAACTATACCCATTCAGTGAATATGGGATAAAAGCGTTGACTAAGGGTGGGGATACGATGCTGCAACATGCTACATTGGTCGTGCTTCCAGAACAGAAGATGGCAGCAGCTGTATTGTCCTCCGGTGGGAGCAGCATGACAAATCAACTATTGGCAAATAAATTACTGCTAGCTAGGCTTAAAGAGAAAGGGGCAATTAAGGATATAAAACCAGATAAATCCTTCGGCAAGCCAGTCAAGGCTAAAGTGCCTCAAGATGTGGTAAAAAAAGCAGGATTGTATGGAAATATCCAAAGCCATTTCAAAATAGAGATTACGAAGAAGGGAGAACTGTTTTTACCAACTAAACCGGAAGAAAAATATGTATATACGGCGGATGGAAGCTTTATAAATGAAAAGGGTACTTCCAAGCTTAACTTCGTCACTGAGAAGAATGGAAAAGTTTATTTAAGAGAGAGCACATATGAATTATCACCGGGATTGGGACAAAATGTGCTGACTCACTATTTAGCTCAGAAATTAGAAAACAATGTGTTACCGAAGAAAACAGCTGCTGCATGGGCGAAGCGCGAGGGCGGCAAGTTCTACCTTGTTAACGAAAAATTTAATTCTATAAATTATCTAGGACAACAAATACCTCTTAACACACAAATTACGATCAAGGATGGCTATTGGGACGGCAAAAAAATTACAGGTCCGAATACGGCGACGCATCAAATTCAGATTCCTGTGATGAATGGGAGGGATACGAAGGAAGCTCATTTCTATACAGAGAATGGTACTGAATATATGGAGATGGCCAGCTTTTTATACGTCAGTGAATCTAACGTAAAATCCCTTGATGCAGGTCAATTATCGAAAGTTACACTGCAAAAAAATGGGCATGCGAAATGGTTTACGATTCCGCAAGAGGTAGCAGGGAAAACGATGAATGTGGAGTTGCCATCAGGAAGTTCATTCGCGGTGTATGATGGGAATGGAGTATGCGTCAATTTTAGCGTTGTTAGTAATAATAACAAAGTGAAACTACCAGAGAACGGAACAGTTGTATTTGCTGGCGCACCGAACTCCGAATTTACAGTCGCATTGAACTAGCTATAACTCGGGATAGACTTCAATAAAACAGTGCGACATGGAAAAGATATTTTATTTGTATCTTAAGTATTACCTTAAATGATATTACACTTAAATTTTTAGTTTAATAGTAATGGGATAGCACCACACATCCATCAACTTAAGGTATATTTTTAAACAAAATGCGGTCTTTCCATATAGTTTTTTATTATCTTTTGTAGATTTTATAAAAGCGGGCATATCAAATAAA
>NZ_JAKUFX010000206.1:0-6198 GCF_022663635.1 Bacillus cereus group sp. BfR-BA-01356
CACCAATAATTAAATACACTCTTGTTCAATCTTTTTCTCTCACCATTCTTATAAACACGCACAAACAAATCTGGAATAGTATCCTTACCTCGCTGATTTATATATAAACGAATGCATTTCTGCACCCGGTGATTGTAATATAATCTAAACTTCTTACCGCGTTTTCCTCGTACCACATTTGTATAATATTGTTCTGTCAGCCCTTCTTTTTGAACCTGGTATACCTCATTCTTTCTAGCTGCACTGTAATAAGAAAGTGCTAAATACGTTGCTAACATATATTTTTCTTGCTCAAGTAATTCATCGATTAACCAATTAATCTGATCCTCAGTAATAAATGTAATTTCTCTAATCGGGTTCTTAGGTAAACCACGTACCCGTGAACCTACATTAAATTCATAATCATAGTCATCATCATCTGCACAAAACTCAAGTGCTGAACGTAAAGCACTCATCAATCCATTTACACGCGCATTAGACATTCCCATCTCTTGAAAAATAATAGATAAGTTTCGAATGTCTTTACGTGTTAATTCAACCAGATTTTTATTTTCAAAGTGTTGATGTATTAGAAACAAAATAATTCGCAAATCCCAATTGTATTGCTGTAAAGTGCTTGCCGCTTTCCCTTGTGATTTCTTTTCAATGAGAAAATCTTTGACTAGGCTTTTATTTTCTTGGCTAACATGCTTTTCATAAATTACTTGGTCTACTATTCGTTTCACACTGATCATCTCCTCAAAATAAAAAGAGAAGTGAAATCACTCCTCTTGATTGATGAATTGAATCAAAGCCCTATTTTATACAAAATAAAAAAGCCTGCTTATGCACGCTTAATCTGTAATATCTAAATTAAAAAGCTCATCGCAATATGAATGACATTTCCATTTTGAACACCATTCAAGAAAATTCCACCATCACTTTTAACTGTAACTTCACAAACTGTTGGTCCATTGCCATATGCAAGTGCTGGGAAAGCAATACTTTGTACAGGGCGAAATCCAGCCGGAAGGGTTGCAAATACTGTTGTATTTGCTAGATATTTAACTGATCCAATGACAGATATTTGTTCCCCACTTCTCTTGTACTTCAAAATTCTATCAGGAACATTCTCTACCCCAGTTGTAGGAAGGTTAATCCAACCTGTATCATTTGCTTGTCTAATTGTCCCATCAGTTCGAAATTCTACTCTTTTAGACCAATCCCAAGTATCCCCTTGAGAAACTGTGGATGGAGCAAAAATCAGCTCTCCCTGCGCCCCTTTGTGAATTACTGTCTTATAAGAGCGACTACCTAATACAATTGCATTATCGCTCTTAAATTCCAGTAATCCATTTATGATGTCGCCAGCTTTTTTTAGAAGATTATCAGCAAAAACATTGAATACCCCAGTAGGTGATTTATCCAGCAACACTTTATTATTTTTCCAGTCTTTTAAATAGAATTGACCATCCGAGGCTCCTACAAGACCGATATCTAATACCTTATCCTCACTATTGAATCCAACTCCGATATTCGAACCGGGCGTTGGTCTCATTGTTAGATAACCTGTCATTATCCCGCCTGATCGCTTTACAACATCCATTTTATCAACCGCTTGTTGCAAAGCATCTATCTGTTTCTTGAGCTTATCGAACTCTGAAATATAATTTTCGATTTTAATATTCCCTTCTTTTACATCTCTTCTTAACACAATGCGGATATCTGGTGTACTTGTGCGTTCTGTATTGCTTTTTTCTATCACAAAATACGCAAGCCACTCCGCAGGAGTTGAGACAGCTTCAGGTGATAATGTATATTCAAATATTCCTTTACCTGCATCCACAATCTTCGCGTCATCTCTTATAAATCGGTCCCATTGATTGGTGGCTTCATATTTTACGGCGTATCCGGTTAAATCTACGATTTTCCCATTCTCTTTTAGATGTACAGTTAATTTCAAACCATTTTTATCGTTTTGACGGGCACGGATGGTTTTGGTACATATAGGATCTGCTAAATCTATGAAGATGACTTCATTACGCATCTATATGTCACTCCTTTCTTTCAGTTGTTTTTTTACGTATCTAGGCGATTTTCTCTTGCGTTTTATTCTGTTCCTATACTTTACATTTCCTTTCGGTTGTATCGGCTCTAATTCTTCGATTCTAGCATCGGTTTTTGTCACGTACTCTTGAAATGCTTTTGTTAATTGTGAAAGCATACTGTACAGTCCCACACCATTTTCTTCCGAGTCTTTTGGAATAACGAGACCATAATGCGTAGGAATGGCCTCTGTCGTAACTGTGGGCTCCCCTTCTTTTCTATTCATACGTTTTTCGTAGAGTATAGGTATATCCGTTTTCAGGTTATACTGCTTAATCTTCCAATCCATTACCTTGTCCAGTACGCTACATGTAATCGGTCTAATATTCGTTTTATATATCGCTTTAGAAGACACCTTAAAATCAGAAGCAATCACTCCTTGATAATACGTACCAAGCGCTGTTTTCACTTGGAGATAGCCATTGTCCCAATTTGAATTTCGTATTGTCGCATTTGGGAGCATAATGTCTGTATCTCCTCCTGATGAAACCCCGATACTCGCAATCCAATTATCATTACGATAAAAACGAACTTGGTCTTTGGTTTTTAATCGCATATCACCTTGTGCGTTCAACACAATAGATTTATCCGCATCTAGCATGGCATTCCCTGTTTGTGAAAAATATAGGGAAGCGGCATTCAAGTACCCATTACCATCCATTCCTTTTGTGATTCCAATTCCACCTGATTTAACACTCGTATCAGAGAATTGGTATACCATAATAGCCCCATTGGCTCCTGTAGAATTTGAATCCCCACCTAAAATAAGAGTTGGTTGTATTTCATTCCTACTATTTTTGTAATAGCCAATAAAAGCCCTTACTTTCGAAGACTCATACAGACGAATGAATTGTTTGGATATATTTACAAAATTAGCTGAATTAGATGTTTTCAAAGTTGATCCTGTTATTTCTCCACCTTGTACAAGATTCCCACTTAATGTACCAGCGGTAATAAAGTCAGCTACAATTCGTCCATCACTTGTAATCGCTGTGCCATACGGGCCATTCACACCTGTGGAGGAATAACCTAGCCCGTTAATGTTCCATTGCCATACCTTTTGAGCGGTCATTTCTGATTTCGTATCCATGATGAATATCCGGTCTGGATACACACGAACGTGACCACCGAAACCCGAATTAATGAGATTGGTTGCATTTTCTTTTGCCGCTTCCAGTATAGAACCCGGCATATCCGTTAACTCATCTTGCATACGATCGACTTTACCTGCCATATCCGTAAAGGATTCTTTATAGTTACCAAGAGTAATGCTGTTATATTCTTTTTTTAGAGGATCGTATTTATAACCTATAACTTTAGCCTTAATATATATACCATCTTCAGAATGTTTTACAGTGACTGTATCCCCCATCCATACACGTTGTAATACTTGGTAATCTTTATACTCTTCCGTTTGTGATAACTCTTGAAATTCAACTTTATATGTCGCTTTCGGTTGGTCTATATGATTCACATCATACATTGCTTTTGATTCTTCTCGAAGACGCCTATAAGCCTCTTCTAATGGGATAGCATCCTCATCATTGGCATAATCCCCTACAGCTGCCTTTATATGCTCAAATTCCACAAGCTTTATTTTAGGGAATGGGTACTTATTGATAAGAGGGCTATCAACATATTTTTCAGGTAATAATAACCCATCAAATCCTTTTGGCATGATTTTGGTTACTGGACTTTTCCAATCCACATTACCTTCGTATCCCAATAAATTCTTTTTATGTTGAATGACTACTCCTCTATCTCTCCCGCGATTTTGCAACATTTCCACATCGAAATTATCGCGCTTTAGCTCCCCGCCCCAACGATTGATGAAAGTGTTATCTTTGCCAGTGTCTAAAATGGCTTCTACTGGATTTTTCCGAACAAGTCGTGCACTTGCAATGGTAGGTATATCCGAATAAAAATGAAAAGGATGCTTGTACTGGCATCCTTTTGACATACGATCCATAGCTCCATTTCCATTTGTAGTTTGAATAAATATATCTTCAATTAAGTTTTCAGTTAAATCATAGAAGATATGATAACACTGTACCCTCAGTTCTCCCATGCTCGTACTCGGTATGGTCACCCTGAACAATTGATCTCCGTCAGGGGTAGGCGTTTTAATAATACACATCCCTTCTATTTCCAATCCATGTGGAGCAAAGAGAGGATAACTAAATGTAAATGAATATAGGCCATTCAATATTTCTTCAACCTCTGCCTCATAAATATAAGCATCAAGAACAGCAATCCCATTATGCGTAAAGTCCGTTTCATTAGGTTTATATAAAGTAATCATAAATATCTCCACCGTGGTTTAATTGTTATAGATTGAATTGCACCTGACCACTCTATTTTATTTTCTCCTATTTTAAATATAGGAAATTCTCCTATCATTTTGTCGTTCATTGGTATTGTATCGTTGTACGCTTCTAATACTTCTGAATCTATAACAACAGAACCATTTACATCTTTAATTTGAAAAGAAACGTCATTAATCGTTATCCGAAAAGCACCATTCCCTACAATCCACATTTTCGGATCAGATTCAATCGTACCGCAGTTATAAATCATTTCCGGTTTATAGATTGTTACGTTGACATCTTCGGCATACTCAAAAGGATCAAGTGTAAATGTCACATCGAATTCCCCATACTCTTCAATTTCATTATTGATATCATCTATTTCCACGTGTTTGATCTTTCTAAATACATCATCATCGGAGAATGATAATATTTCCCCATTTAAGAGCCACGCCTTAATGCGGCGTAATAATGGTTTGATGTTTTCATCCTCCAATATATTAAATTTAACTTTAATTACGACATCTTCATATGCACCCTTCTTTGTTAGTGAGCCATTTCGTCCTGGAACATCTATTTTCTCGATCTTTTGTTTAGCCGTTGGAATATGAGGACGATCTACCATCGATAGTTGAAAATCACTTGCCAAAAACTCGTCTATTCTAATATCTAACAATGTTATCTCCTCCCTATCCCTAAGTTTAATTCACGTCCACGTTGCGCAAACCAATCATCAGCTTTTTGGAACATTTTATTCATATCACTTTCATTTCTAACAGTAGTATGGAAAGTAACTTCATTTTTAATTTCTTGCGGTTGATTATTAATAACGTTAATTCCAGCCTTACCAGCAAGTGCATTTCCAGCTAAACTAGGTAGACCCGAAAGCATTCCGCCGCCACTTAGAATACCGTTAACTTTTGACATTGCATCACCTAAAATGCCGCCACTAGCAAACGTTCTAGGCGCAAATGCCATCGGTGCCATTGGCGATGCTAAGGCAGGAGCAGCAAAACTACGAGGAGCTAACGATGGCTTTTCGGTATTGTCATCCACACTTATACTGAATGAACTAAATGGATTTAATTTATTTAGCATATCGCCAGCTGAATTCCACGCATCACGAACTTTTCCGACTACTTTATCTAGCCATTTTGAAACGCCGTTGTATAGGTCGCGGAAATAGTTAATTGCGTCTTGGATAGGTCTGTATACCGAAGTTAAAATGCTAGAAATCGAATCCCATTTATCTTCTACATAACCTTTAATCTTACTTGTAATACTTGATGTTTTAGAAGACATGTCGTCCCAAGCGTCGCCGACCTTGTCTTTCGCACGTCCCCAAACTTGACCAGTCACCGAACTAATCGTATCCCAGTTACTTTGGACTTTACCCTTCACATCACTAGCTTTATCACTCGTTTTGGAAGAAATACGATCCCACGCGTCACTGACTTTTGCTTTTATTTCTTCCCATTTTTGAGAAGTAGCGTCCCTAACAGAATTCCAACCATCAGTCGCTTTTTGTTTCACGTCCGATACTTTTTCACTTGTTTTACTAGAAATTTCGTTCCATTTATCACCGATATACGTAGATACTTTGTTCCACACTTCTGACGTTACGCTAGAAATCGTGTCCCAATTTTGTTTAATACTATCTCTAATAGGACCGATGAAAGATTCAACAGTATCTTTTATCCATTGCCACGCTTCACGGATTATATTAGTAATCCAATCCCACGCTGTACTAGTTGCACTTGTGATCATATTCCATAATTCTGTAATAGTATTAACCAATATATCTCTA
>NZ_JAKUFX010000207.1:0-6025 GCF_022663635.1 Bacillus cereus group sp. BfR-BA-01356
TTATCTAGAAATATCTTGAGACGTCCAAGTATTTTCTTTATTACTGGACTCTTATTAGAGAGTAAAACTAAGCCTGAGATAGGGCTTAAATATTAATATACGAGGGGAATACATCTGAGCAGTCTAAATGATATAAAATACCAGAGCATAAAACAATATCAAAATGACCATATTTTTCAGCACTTAAATTTCTTACATCATCTTGATAAAAGGTTAAGTTTTCCAACCTTAATAAATCTTTAGCGAATATAGCTTTTTGTATGTTTGATTCTCTTCCTTCTATCCCTACAACAGTTGCTCCTTGCATAGCAAACTCAATAGCGTAATGCCCCTCTAAACAAGCTAAATCTAAGATTCGAAGATTTTTAAAATCACATTGTGTGATATCTTGAATCATTGTCACAATTTTTTTTAATGCAGGATTTGGTTGTCGAATATCTCTTGTATATAGAGTATCCGTTAATTTAATATCATAAGCGGTCCATTCACCATATTTACGAATAATGTTTTCTTTTTCGAGAACAAAATCTTTCATGATACAATTCGCCACCTTTAACATAATATTATGTGTAATATATACCTTAATAAGATCAATATATGTATGTATAACTTGTATTTAGACGAAGGTAAACATTTTAAAGCTTCTCACTTTATCATGTGGTACGTCCACAATTCCTTCTTTTTGGGAGCCACTCGCAAATTTAGAACAATATGCAGCTCAAATAGTCAACTAATTAAACTACCTATTCATCTCATCTATCTAAATTATAGAAATAATTCTAATTTAACTAATTAAGATTTTTTCTTTTACATAGAAAATCTTATTATATTCATTTTTAGCCATAGCCAGTGCAAATGTCATAATGATAAGTGGGACACCACATTGCTATTATGCTAAGCAAACAAAATACTCCTTAAAATAAAATGAAAAAATACATTATTTTTTCTTATAAAAGAAAAGCAAAGAATAAACTTTAATATGTATTAATCCAAACAAGAGAAGATGATTCATGTGAAACAATTTACTAAATTTCCTCTGACATTTTTAGTTATGTTCCTAGCCAATTTAGCGAACTATTATTTTATCCTATTTATGTAATAATAAAAGCCTTCCTAATTATAGGAAGGCAACGTTCTAAAATGAAAACCTATATTTGATTACTAATTAAATTACCTCAAACTGATAATATACACTTTTCCCATTCTCCCTAGTTACTTTAATTTCAGCAAATCCTTTACCAATGACATCCATTCTAACCTTTCCATTGCCCTGTACTGTATATTTGACAACTTTTTCTCCATCTATTGTTGTATGCTTTGCTGCAACTCCATCTTCTGTTCTAGATTGACCAACACGCCAACAGTCACTGCACTTTTTTGTGCTCTTAGATATCATTTCATTTTTTACATGTACGCTGTTAGTAGATGCATCAGCAATACCATTTGTACTCAACAAAATTATGGAAGTTACTAAACCTATTCTCAGTTTAATATAAAATTATTTCATCCCTCCTGTGATAATTCATAATTTTATATTAAACTGAGATTCTTTCAGGTAACTTTCATTTACCTTACAATAACCTTAAATCCCTTTCTGTAGATATCGAATTCTTTGGAAGAAAGAATTCACATAGTTTATATTGATTTTTTAAACATGGCCATGTGGATTGGCCCTACATTATTAGCTATATGTACCTTTCCGTTCATTTTCTGCTATTAGTTCATGTATTAAATAGATCAAATACATAATGACTGAGAGAATTAGATAACTAGCAGTTTTACCTTTATCAGCAATTAAATGCCTTGCTTCGACTAGAATCACTTTTATTATTAACAAAATCTCACTAGCTCAAATGTAATAACTTATGAGTATAAGAATATTTTCTGAGCTTTAATATAATGTAAAATTAGTAAGAAACTTATTTCATGAAAAAATGTTAACTATTAAAGAACTAGAAGTGATTATATGAATAAATTATTACTATCGTGTTTATTAGCTACATTCTGTCTAAATACCGCAGGATGTTCTAATGATATGACTATACTAAAGGATAGTTCTAAACCTTCAACACCTACGAAGGCGAAATGCATTAACAAAGCTTGGTACAAAAAACATATGCCATGTAGTAGGTTATGATAAAAATCATAAGGCGAATATATATATATTAATTAATAGTTATAAATCTACCTAAAAAGCCTATCAATAATGGTGGTCTTGTTTATATTGGTGAGATTGTACTATTATGATAAAATAGATTTAACTGTATGACGTAGGGTGGTTGGTTGCTGTCCTTTCTCTTTTTTATATAGAGGGAAAGGAGGTGACTCCTATGATGGAATATTTACTGTCTTTGCTACAGGATTTGTTGAAAGTATTTTTGACAATTCTTGTTACCGGTTATGGAAACAAACTGATGAGTAAAATTAGCAAAAAACGTAAAAGAACCTCCCTACGCCGTCGGAAGCAAAAGGGAAGTTCTAGAAAAGGAAAATAACTTTATTTAGTAACTACCCGCCTTACGGCAACAGTTACCAGAAGAGATGTATCGAGCATCTCTTCTTTTATTATATACCCAAGGTATTACTGTAATACTACTGTAGTAATAATTATAACAAATGAACATAAAAAATCAATGAGTAAACAATGAATGTAATGGACCAAAGAAAAGACACCCTAAGATGCCTTCTTCCGACTTGAGCCCTCCTATAGTAATGCGATATCTATTAATAAAATGTTTTATATAAATAATTTGATATATCTTTATGTACCCTAGCTGATATAATATATAAGGCAATTATTGGTTAATGAATAGCGTACATATATTGGGGAGGTACATAAGTCATGGAGTTAATAGTTTCTTCATTTGTATTAGTGGTAATATTCTTTATTCTTTCGATAGTTTTAAGTGGTAAAGGTCAGCGAATAGCAAAAGAAGTTTTAAAAGAGCTTATTAATGGTCCTGAGGGAAAAATGTTGGTAGGTTTTTTTGGAACTGGAGCAGTTATAGGAGTAATTTTTATCATTTGGCTTTTATTGAACTAAGCATTCCAGTTACTCAGGCTGATACAAGGTGCAAGAAAATTACTGGATAATTAAAGGTACATATATATTAGGAGGTACATAAGCCATGTTAGAGGTAATTACGGCATTTTTCTTACTAATTCTCCATTCTATTGTTTATCTCTTTTCAAGTGGAGAAACTAAGCAAATAGCAAAAAAACATATAAAAGAAATTCTTAATAGTCCGGATGGAGTAATAATATTAATTGTTGCTGCGGCACTTTTAATCGGGGGGATATATTTATTATCATTATGATTTCAGATACCTTAGCTTAAAACGTATAAGGAAATTAATAGTATACATATAGTAGGGAGTCATAAGTAATGATATTTATAATTGTGCTATTTTTCATATTTATCATATCTATTATTCTTTCATTATTTTCAAAAGGTGAAACTCAGCAAGAATCAAAAGAAGTTGTAAACGACATTGTTACTGGTCCTAATGGGAAGACACTATTAATTGTTGCCGTGGTATTTGTAATTGGAGGGATATATATTGTTGGTAGTATTATAAATGATGGCTATGAATCACCTAAAAATCCAAGTATGCGAAACGATCGTACACCTTTAAATTGTGCTCATTATGGTGGAGAATGGGACACCGGTGGTCTTTTTGGAGAAGCTAAATGTGTTTATAATAAAACTGATGAATCGGATAATAAATAATATATAAAGGCCTTATCTTTTCTATAGGAAGATGAGGATTTTTTATGCATAAAAAAGACACCTAAGGTGCCTTCTTCCAACTTGAACCACTTTAATTTTAATAATATGTATTGGACTCTAATCCAAATATTATTTTACCACGTTAATTAGTTGCATTTATTGAGAAATTATAAAAGCCCTCTTTCAAGTGCCTTTTTCTAATGTGTTTACATCCTTAATTGATTGTAAATTGATTTGAATACGTGAATTCACCACGATATTTAATTACAGCGACATAATTACCACTTGTATAGCTATCTGTAATAGGTGTTTGCCAAATTTCTGTTCCAGGAATAAATTCTGGTTCTATTGTTTGGAATCGTTCTAGGGTACCATTTGTGTGGATTTTATAAATTTTCATTTGCGCACCAAAATGTTCCCTACCAAAGTGCTGTGTTAAGTAAAATGTATCACCAGTTATTAAATTTCCAATCTTCCAATCAGGTTGGTATGTACTTTCCTCTGAATTTTGTAAATCCATAATGGTTTTGAATCCCCAATCATCATTAAGTAGATCTGAGTAAGCTGCAGCTGCTTGTGAGGTAGGCTTACTCATTTCTACTGCAGTAAACCCACTAAATGTTAACACTCCAATTAATACTAATTTTCCTAATTTCATTGTTGTTTCCCCCTGTCACATTTCAGAATTATTTAAAATCATATACAAACAATAATATAGTTCGTTGTATTATATTTCAAATATTCTCTAAAAAAATCCAAAATATAAAGACACCCTAAGGTGCCTTCCTCCGACTTATGAATCAAATCTATATTTTGTTCACTTTATTCAGTATGGTGATGATGGCCTTTGTGTAACACAATGGAACCAAATCACGCTATAAACATTAGTGGACATCATAACATGTCCACTAATATACGTAATAACCCTTAAAATGAATGTCCGCTAATACTTAACATAAGTTTTGTTTTCGTTACTACACAGACTACTATATCCTCTCTACTGGCTGTGGTTGCATTGTCAAACACTAAAAGTATAACATCTGTTTATATAATTTTAATGATTTAATTTCCTCGTATTCCCTCATTTCCTTGTAAAATGTTACTTTCTTCATGCCAGCCTTGTCCATGAACTCAAAAGCTTTGATCTTTCACCTTCCATTCCTTACTTGTTATCCTCTTTCATGTACCAAGCATTAGAATTGAAACCTTTGAGATTACTGTTTCCTTAACCGCAAAGAAAACGCCAAACCTTATATATACTTTTGAGTATGTTATGTAATACTAATTGGTTTTTATGATAATTATTCGTAAGTGGATAATTCACTAAGCGCCTCGTCTATTGTATCCCTAGCAATTCTTAACGATTTTAAACATTTGCCTAATTTTGCTAAATCGGTTTGGCTCGCAGCATCTCCATAGTTGTCTATAACAAATTGCAAGTTATCCATCGCCTTTAAAATAGATGAATGTAGACCCTTTAATTCTGTTGGGGGTTCTACATATCGTACACTAGAGATGAGATAAGACATTTTATAGAAAACATCGCCTACATCTGAAACCCATGATTTGTTTATAGTACCCTTAATTTCTGCATCAGCCTCTAAAATGCTAAATCGGTTTGCCACATCAGATAGGTCCTTTAAATAATCATCCATTACCCACGCATAATGCTGCTTGTCTAAATGTTTATAATTACTTGTTTTGGCTCCTTGCTTTACTTCTTTTTGATTTCCTATATTTTTTTCATCTGCGGTTAATTCCTCAACTGCTGCTGTAATGGCTTTTATACCTTTTTTGCTACCAACAAGAGCGTCGATAGTTAAAATACTACAGATAAAAATCACAAACAAGGCAATCCACTTAGCCCATTTCGGCATAAAAAAACTCCTTACTTGATATATTTCTCCTAAATTATAATACAGGATTAACGCTCGTTATAAACACTATGTCTCTTTACCTAATACCTTACCTTCTGTTTTCCCAAAATCGACATCTTGAAATAAATCTATAGCATGTCAAAAATCCATTTTAAAATAACACATCATTAAATTTAAATATAACACTATATTGTTTTTCTATCAAGAATATTTTTTCCAAACCAAAAATCATTCATAGCCTCCTCTTTTCACCATTAAACCTAATTTATATATGATAAATAAAAAAGAGGATCTCCCCATAGTAGAGCTGGTATTATCCCCTATAGGTAGACAGTAAAAAAGAGTCCATCTGATATGATGGACTCAATACTGTTTTATCTGGAGGGGATTTTTTTATGGCAAGAAAAGGACAATCATT
>NZ_JAKUFX010000208.1:0-6012 GCF_022663635.1 Bacillus cereus group sp. BfR-BA-01356
GAGATTCATAAGAAAACGTCATCCTTTCTAGTCTAGCTTTTTTAGAAAGAATAACGTTTTTTTACACTTGGGGGTAGTGAAGATTTTTAAGTTGATGGGCATGTGGCGGTACCCCTATATGTTGAAGATCTTTCAAATGAAAATACCCTAAATCTCGGATACATAGATCATTCGCTGCCACAGTTGGGACACACAAAGAACCGTAGGTTCGATCATGTTGTTTACCTGGACCTGTATGAATATGAAGGAATTGTCCACTTAATAAATCATACTCAAGCTGTATCTTTACTCCCGCTGTATGGCTGCATCCTCCCGCACCAGGATAAATTGATGAAAATGTATTCGGAAGTTGAAATGCAGTTGAATCTAAAATACGAATACGCTTGAAAACAGAAGTATATGGATAAGAAATTGGCATAGATGCGGTCAGTTTTTGGTTTAGTAGTTCAGCTAATAGGTGTTGTAAAAATTGAACAGCCACTTTATTAAATCGTTGATTCAAGCCCTCAGGGCTGATAAGTACTTCTGTTGATGCTTCTAAACAGCTAGTTAACTGAGTTAAAGAAGTCATAGCTACATTTTGGCTCACCCATACACATAAAGCGACTAAATCTTTTGCTTGGTACTTACTAGTTTGTTGTACAAAGCCAACATCTCTAGCAAGATCCCGTAAGACATTTGGAGATAGGGCACTTTGAATCTCTTGAGCAAATTGTTGTAATTCGTTAGAAACAGACATAAAAAACGCCATCCTTTCCTATGGTCTGACCCCATTTGGTGAGACAAAGAAAAAACACCTAGATAACATGTTTCCTATAAGCTATAGGTGACATATTATCTAATTTTCTCTGAATCCGTTCATTATTATAGTAGTGGATGTATTCATCCACAGTTTGTATTATACTAGCATTATTTGATTGTTTTATATTTTGCGCATAGAATCCTTCGGATTTCAAATGAGAATGAAAGGATTCCCAAACGATATGAGTGAGGAGAAGCATAATAAGGATGCGGGCACACAAGGATTAGGAATTGCTTACATAGAAGGAGTAAATATTAATCTTCGTAGAAGTCCAACTATGAGTAGTGAAATAATTCGTAAGTTAAACAAACCTGAATCTTATATCGTTTGGGAAGAGCGTGAGGGCTGGTTAAATGTAGGGAATTCATGGATAAAATATGATCCTTCCTATATTTTCTTTGCCCGCAGACACAAGAGTAATGTGGGTAGATTAGTTGTTGTAAATACGAAAGAATTATGGGTCTATGGTTCTGCTGACTGGAATGATAAGAGTAAGATTGTAAAAAAAGGAGAAGCGTTTACAATTTTAGATGAATTACAGGTAAATGGTTCTAACTTGTATAAATGTAAAATAGGAAGGATGACAAACAACCCGAAACTTAATTTAAATATTTCATTTTGAATATAATGAAAGCGAATAATATGAAGTTTAGACTATTGATGTTGAAGGACTGCTTTATCAAAAGGAAAGAAATAATATTCTTTAAAATAGACTATAAGATAGTTAATATTAAGCGATAATTTTATATAATTATTTTTCTCAGGCATTAAAAATACAAGCGAATAGGCAGTTATATCCTCTACTCCAAACGATTATAACCAGTGAAGCATAGTGCGAACCATATAAACATTAACCTGAATTTGGGATATTGTTTACTTTGGAATATAACCTATATTTATATATAGACAATTAATATACTTTATTAAATATATATAGGCTATATATTTATATTCATAAAATTAGTAGAATTTTATGAATATTTTCATAAGCTGAACCATATGATTTAAACTGTGGCTAAGATAAATGGCCCTAAATTATGAAGGTATATGTGCTAAAGTCCAAAAAGCGGGAGGTAATTCATCAAAAAATTTTACTATACAATTTTCTTAGGTAATGCTGTGTTAAAACTAATCAGTGAAGAAAAGTTAAATAGTTGGTAATATAAGCCCAACATAAAAGGAGGAGTTATATTGACTTCAAATAGGAAAAATGAGAATGAAATTATAAATGCTGTATCGAATCATTCCGCACAAATGGATCTATTACCAGATGCTCGTATTGAGGATAGCTTGTGTATAGCCGAGGGGAACAATATCGATCCATTTGTTAGCGCATCAACAGTCCAAACGGGTATTAACATAGCTGGTAGAATACTAGGCGTATTGGGCGTACCGTTTGCTGGACAACTAGCTAGTTTTTATAGTTTTCTTGTTGGTGAATTATGGCCCCGCGGCAGAGATCAGTGGGAAATTTTCCTAGAACATGTCGAACAACTTATAAATCAACAAATAACAGAAAATGCTAGGAATACGGCTCTTGCTCGATTACAAGGTTTAGGAGATTCCTTCAGAGCCTATCAACAGTCACTTGAAGATTGGCTAGAAAACCGTGATGATGCAAGAACGAGAAGTGTTCTTCATACCCAATATATAGCTTTAGAACTTGATTTTCTTAATGCGATGCCGCTTTTCGCAATTAGAAACCAAGAAGTTCCATTATTGATGGTATATGCTCAAGCTGCAAATTTACACCTATTATTATTGAGAGATGCCTCTCTTTTTGGTAGTGAATTTGGGCTTACATCGCAGGAAATTCAACGCTATTATGAGCGCCAAGTGGAACGAACGAGAGATTATTCCGACTATTGCGTAGAATGGTATAATACAGGTCTAAATAGCTTGAGAGGGACAAATGCCGCAAGTTGGGTACGGTATAATCAATTCCGTAGAGATCTAACGTTAGGAGTATTAGATCTAGTGGCACTATTCCCAAGCTATGACACTCGCACTTATCCAATAAATACGAGTGCTCAGTTAACAAGAGAAGTTTATACAGACGCAATTGGAGCAACAGGGGTAAATATGGCAAGTATGAATTGGTATAATAATAATGCACCTTCGTTCTCTGCCATAGAGGCTGCGGCTATCCGAAGCCCGCATCTACTTGATTTTCTAGAACAACTTACAATTTTTAGCGCTTCATCACGATGGAGTAATACTAGGCATATGACTTATTGGCGGGGGCACACGATTCAATCTCGGCCAATAGGAGGCGGATTAAATACCTCAACGCATGGGGCTACCAATACTTCTATTAATCCTGTAACATTACGGTTCGCATCTCGAGACGTTTATAGGACTGAATCATATGCAGGAGTGCTTCTATGGGGAATTTACCTTGAACCTATTCATGGTGTCCCTACTGTTAGGTTTAATTTTACGAACCCTCAGAATATTTCTGATAGAGGTACCGCTAACTATAGTCAACCTTATGAGTCACCTGGGCTTCAATTAAAAGATTCAGAAACTGAATTACCACCAGAAACAACAGAACGACCAAATTATGAATCTTACAGTCACAGGTTATCTCATATAGGTATAATTTTACAATCCAGGGTGAATGTACCGGTATATTCTTGGACGCATCGTAGTGCAGATCGTACGAATACGATTGGACCAAATAGAATCACCCAAATCCCAATGGTAAAAGCATCCGAACTTCCTCAAGGTACCACTGTTGTTAGAGGACCAGGATTTACTGGTGGGGATATTCTTCGAAGAACGAATACTGGTGGATTTGGACCGATAAGAGTAACTGTTAACGGACCATTAACACAAAGATATCGTATAGGATTCCGCTATGCTTCAACTGTAGATTTTGATTTCTTTGTATCACGTGGAGGTACTACTGTAAATAATTTTAGATTCCTACGTACAATGAACAGTGGAGACGAACTAAAATACGGAAATTTTGTGAGACGTGCTTTTACTACACCTTTTACTTTTACACAAATTCAAGATATAATTCGAACGTCTATTCAAGGCCTTAGTGGAAATGGGGAAGTGTATATAGATAAAATTGAAATTATTCCAGTTACTGCAACCTTCGAAGCAGAATATGATTTAGAAAGAGCGCAAGAGGCGGTGAATGCTCTGTTTACTAATACGAATCCAAGAAGATTGAAAACAGATGTGACAGATTATCATATTGATCAAGTATCCAATTTAGTGGCGTGTTTATCGGATGAATTCTGCTTGGATGAAAAGAGAGAATTACTTGAGAAAGTGAAATATGCGAAACGACTCAGTGATGAAAGAAACTTACTCCAAGATCCAAACTTCACATCCATCAATAAGCAACCAGACTTCATATCTACTAATGAGCAATCGAATTTCACATCTATCCATGAACAATCTGAACATGGATGGTGGGGAAGTGAGAACATTACCATCCAGGAAGGAAATGACGTATTTAAAGAGAATTACGTCACACTACCGGGTACTTTTAATGAGTGTTATCCGACGTATTTATATCAAAAAATAGGGGAGTCGGAATTAAAAGCTTATACTCGCTACCAATTAAGAGGTTATATTGAAGATAGTCAAGATTTAGAGATATATTTGATTCGTTATAATGCGAAACATGAAACATTGGATGTTCCAGGTACCGAGTCCCTATGGCCGCTTTCAGTTGAAAGCCCAATCGGAAGGTGCGGAGAACCGAATCGATGCGCACCACATTTTGAATGGAATCCTGATCTAGATTGTTCCTGCAGAGATGGAGAAAAATGTGCGCATCATTCCCATCATTTCTCTTTGGATATTGATGTTGGATGCACAGACTTGCATGAGAATCTAGGCGTGTGGGTGGTATTCAAGATTAAGACGCAGGAAGGTCATGCAAGACTAGGGAATCTGGAATTTATTGAAGAGAAACCATTATTAGGAGAAGCACTGTCTCGTGTGAAGAGGGCAGAGAAAAAATGGAGAGACAAACGTGAAAAACTACAATTGGAAACAAAACGAGTATATACAGAGGCAAAAGAAGCTGTGGATGCTTTATTCGTAGATTCTCAATATGATAGATTACAAGCGGATACAAACATCGGCATGATTCATGCGGCAGATAAACTTGTTCATCGAATTCGAGAGGCGTATCTTTCAGAATTACCTGTTATCCCAGGTGTAAATGCGGAAATTTTTGAAGAATTAGAAGGTCACATTATCACTGCAATCTCCTTATACGATGCGAGAAATGTCGTTAAAAATGGTGATTTTAATAATGGATTAACATGTTGGAATGTAAAAGGGCATGTAGATGTACAACAGAGCCATCATCGTTCTGACCTTGTTATCCCAGAATGGGAAGCAGAAGTGTCACAAGCAGTTCGCGTCTGTCCGGGGTGTGGCTATATCCTTCGTGTCACAGCGTACAAAGAGGGATATGGAGAGGGCTGCGTAACGATCCATGAAATCGAGAACAATACAGACGAACTAAAATTTAAAAACCGTGAAGAAGAGGAAGTGTATCCAACGGATACAGGAACGTGTAATGATTATACTGCACACCAAGGTACAGCTGGATGCGCAGATGCATGTAATTCCCGTAATGCTGGATATGAGGATGCATATGAAGTTGATACTACAGCATCTGTTAATTACAAACCGACTTATGAAGAAGAAACGTATACAGATGTAAGAAGAGATAATCATTGTGAATATGACAGAGGGTATGTCAATTATCCACCAGTACCAGCTGGTTATGTGACAAAAGAATTAGAATACTTCCCAGAAACAGATACAGTATGGATTGAGATTGGAGAAACGGAAGGAAAGTTTATTGTAGATAGCGTGGAATTACTCCTCATGGAAGAATAGGATCATCCAAGTATAGCAGTTTAATAAATATTAATTAAAATAGTAGTCTAACTTCCGTTCCAATTAAATAAGTAAATTACAGTTGTAAAAAGAAAACGGACATCACTCTTCAGAGAGCGATGTCCGTTTTTTATATGGTTTGTGCTAATGATAAGTGTGCACGAAATTTTATTGTCAAAATAGTATTTACTTGAGAAAAAGATCATGTTATGTAGGGGTACCGCCACATCCCTATCAAGCTAATAGTTTTAATTACCCCATAACGAAATTTTTAGCATCGTTAACTATTGATAATGATAGGTTATGTTAATAAAAATTGTATGGGTGATATA
>NZ_JAKUFX010000209.1:0-5993 GCF_022663635.1 Bacillus cereus group sp. BfR-BA-01356
TTAGGGTTTATTTGAGATGCTTATTTTTAAGAGTATGCTTTTATTTTAGGAATGTTTTGATCCGATGAGTCGAAAGCTCAGGTTGTGCTCACTCTTAAGTTGATGGGCATGAGAAAACCTCATCTTTTTATATTTACATACTCTCTACAATTGCTTTTAATTTATTCACAGTCCGCCAATTCCTAACTGTAGCTGGTGTATGTGACTTCTGAAACTGGTTCATTAATTTAGAATTTCGAATGCTATTTTTGAAAAATAAATAAACGACCTTCTCATCTATATAGCAATCTTCAAGTTCACTTTTAAATGTAAGCAATTGACTACTCTCTTCTTCAGAAAGTACATTAGCTAAAAAAGCAATATGAACACTTTCTCCTTCTAACAATGAATGAACTTCATATGGACATTGTTTAATAATATTTATAAATTCATCATGTGTTCTTAGCATGACTGGAACATCGAAATCAAATTCTTTTTTTATTTCAGATTGTATTCGGTCCTTTAGAAAGTTTATACCTTCCTCAGATTCGAACACAATATTACCACTTTGTATATATGTTTTCACTTGTTTTAACCCTATTGATTCAAACACTCGTTTTAAATCAGCCATTTTGATTACTTTATGGCCACCGACATTGATTCCTCTTAGTAATGCAATATAAAGTGTCATATTATCCCCCCCACAGTAAAATGAACTTATCGATTGAATCGGTTTTCCCACTCATATTTCTCGGATATTTGTTTTAATTCTTCTAACATATCATGAATAGATAATACCTCAAATAAAATAATAGATTCACTTGAAAAATGGTGATGATAATGATTTGGTTTATAATCTTTTAAATCATTTTTATAACTCCAAGTTGGGATGTTAAAAAAATCACAAACTAACACTGTAAGAAAAACTGCAATCCCAGTTTTAATCACTCTTCCTCCAACGATATTCCATTTTCTATCTTGATTCATTTTTTATATCCTTCATTCCTGTTTCATTTTATATACATATATTATATATTGTTAAAATAAAAAAACCTACTACTTGAATATTCAAGAGTAAGTTTTCTATTTCATTATAGGTAAATGCATTATTATTTGTTGGCCAATTGGCCCCATTCTTCTAAAACCTTTATCTTGGAAACCAACTTTTGCATATAAATTTTGTGCAGGAATATTTCTTTCATTCACAGCAAGTACAACTTCATTTTTTATTGGAAAATAACGTTTTACAAACTCTTGTAATAGTGACAGTGATTTTTTAGCATATCCCTTCCCTTGTCTATTGTGATTTATAGAAAATGAAGTTAAAAGTAAAGCATCCTCATTATCTGTGAACTCCTTTACTCTATCTCCCGTTTCCAATGCGAAAAGACCCACCGGTACCCCATTGCGATCTAAAATAACAATCACATTTTTTGTATGATCACTTTTTGCTTTCTCCAGTAATGCGCTTGGATCTGATGTAAACTGAACTTGTTCACTTGGTAAAGTAAATGTTTGTATAACTTCTTTATATTTCTCCTTATACGGAGCTAATTGAATTTCCCCTGTGTGTATGTTCATGCTAAACTCTCCCATTTTTTAGCTTATTAACTTATACCTTGCTGTGCTTTTGAATGCACTCTTCCATCTAAAAAGGTAATTTCAACAAATGAATTTGGATCGTTCCCTTTCCAAGCAAAAATTTGTTTAATTTGTGTAGAATGCTCTACCCCTTCTTCTATAAGTAAATCTCCTTCAAAACCAATTAAATCTTTCACTTCTGTATAAGTCATTCCTTCATTTATACTCGAGAAATGATTTATATTGATAGACTCTTTCTGTTGCCTTTCCATCACAGTAGAAGAAGTTGCTGTTTGGTTTTTCACTTCTTTTCTCTGTTCACACGCTGTCATACTGAAACCTAAGCATAAACTAAACAATATACATGCGCTTTTTTTCATCATAACAGTTGTCCCTCCCATCATAACTAAACCATATATTCCCTTAAAAATAAACTGAATATTTAATATTATATTTAAAAACCTCGTACAATTAAGTACGAGGCTAATTTCATTTATTCAAATGATTATTTGATTGATCATCCTGTTCTTTTCTTAACTCTTGTTCTTCATCTTTTGGTAATTGTTTATCATTATCTTTAATTGGGTTCGTTTCTCTATTTTCTATCATATCATTTGGAACTTGTGGCATTACTCGGCCCACAATAGCGGCTAATTCATCTAGTATACCTTCACCTGTTTTTCCTTTTTTAATTTGCTTTCCGATTTGTTTGAGGCGTTCATACGTATCAACATCTGCTACAACGACTGCATTAGCACCGTCAGGGTCATTTTTTAAACTTTCTGCAACAGAGTACTTAATTGATTCAACTCGAGTTCGATCAAGTTTTGCTTTTACATCAATACCTACAATAGCATATTTTCCAACAACGACCGCTGTTGCATCATTCACACCTGGCACACTTGCTGCTAAAGATGCTAAATGATCTGCTGCTTTTTCATTTGGCTTATTTGATTTATTCGTATAATTAACATTTTTCATTGAAACATTTTTTTGTTCCGGCTTTTCGTTTGGATTGTCTTTTTTTCCAATACTGCATCCAGTTATAACGAAGCAAAGCATCAATATATATATTAGAGTTTTCATTATTTTCACCACTTCACTATTAAGGTTTAATCATAAATTTTTTCAACAGCTTGCATTTTCTTTACCTTTTCCTCGGCCCCGCTATTAGCATTAATGAATATTTGGTACGTATCTTTTCCTAAAGTGCCTACAAATTCATAGCAAAGTACTTCATTATGCAAATCATTGACTACTAAAGCTTTACGTTCTTCCATAACTTTTACATCCGGATTGATTTTCTTTCTTGCTTCTGTTGCAGTTAGCTTTGCCGATGGAACTGTTCGCTTTTGATGTGACGCTAAGTATTCTTTTGCGGAGAACCCAACGATAGAACCATCATCTAAAGCAATTTTCATTTGGATTGCTTCTGGATAAATTCGTACTCCATTTTCATTTACTACATACGTAAATACACCAACATTATCATATTGAGAGCTATCATAAAGCTCCATATTATTAAACTTATGGTCCTTTAAAAATTTCAAACCTTTACTACCTGCATCGTTTAAACTAACTTTCTGTTCTTTAATTTCGCGGTTATTCATAACCCAAATTGGATATCCGCCTTTTCCGGTAATATCCATATAGAACTCATTGTTCGTTGCTTCATCTTTAATTTTCACACTATAGAAGGATTCTTTCGCACCTTTTCCGCTTTTCTCAACATCTACTTTTTCATTTCCTTTTAAATTCAAAAACGATTTGGCAATTTTCGCCGCTTCATCTTTAGAAATTGCCTTTCCTTCCGCTTCAAATCCACCTTTTTTATTTTTTTGCGCACTTGTAAAGGTCGGTCCGAAGTTTGTAGAAGAATATGATGTTACGTTTTTCTCTACAGTTTTCAATCCATCAATAATTGTGTTATCTGCTGGATCGCGATTTGATGCAAGTGCCATTTCTACATCCATCCAGCGTAAATTATTTTTCAAAACAAGATGTTGTACTTTTCTTAGTTCATCTTGTATATTTCCTGCATTTGAATATAAAGTTTGTAGCGTTTTATATTCTTGCTCATTTAACGGCTCTTTTTCTAAATCACGAATGGCTGCACGGTAACTGAAATCACCGATATTCGCTAAAAATTCTTCCGTTTTATTAAATGGCATTAATGTTAAAGGTAGTTGTCCTACATCTGAGCGAGCTTCAGATGTTAAACGCCATACATCCGCTAATGCAGGTGATAAAGATGATCGTGAATTCATCGCAAGTGTTGTGCCAATTTTATCGTGTAATAAATCGACTTCGTATGCTAAATCATGGAATGCACGTTGATAGCTATTTTCCGCTCGAATTAAAACTGCATTTTTCTCTTGGTGCTCTTTATAGCCCCAATAGCCTGTTCCTACTACACCGACTGTTAATAATACAATGATAATACCTCGTAACATTGTCCCACCTCCGCTCTATTTACAGAAAATATGTTTACCGATTTTTTTAATTTGTGGACGAGTCCAAATCCATTTACTAGTCGCAGTATCTGGATTGAAATAATATAAAGCATTTCCTGTTGGATCCCATCCGTTAATCGCATCTAAAACTGCTTTTTTTGCTGTTTCATTTGGTGTTAAATATATTTGTCCATCGGCTACCGCTGTAAATGCTCTAGGTTCAAAGATTACACCTGAAACAGTATTTGGGAATGATGCACTTGTAACACGGTTCAAAATAACAGCAGCTACTGCAACTTGTCCTAAATACGGTTCACCACGTGATTCTCCGTATACTGCGTTTGCCATAAGCTGAATATCATTTTGAGAATAACCGTTCGGAACATTTGTCCCTTTATTTTGAGGTGGTTTATTCTCTTGTGCAGTTCCGCCGCTATTTCCTTTATTTGTTGTCGTCCCTTTATTAGCAGTTGACTTGTCATACTTCGTTGCCTTCACGAGCATTTGCTTCGTTTTAGCTCCAGCTAAACCATCAACGGGTAATCCGAATTTCTCTTGAAAATTCCGAAGTGCCCAATATGTACCCCATCCGAAAACACCATCCACTTTTCCCGTATAAAACCCGTTATATTTCAAACGAGATTGCAGTTCAATGACATCTTCGCCAGATGCTCCTCTTTGAATAACTTGATTAGAAAAAGCTTCTACATTCTTTAGTTGTATACTACTGACCATTAAAGACAGTCCTATGAACGCAAGTAAAACTGCTATTTTAAAAATAGCTTTTTGGCGCATAATTTTCCCTCCTTAATTACGGAAATGATTTCTTGGTTATGTTTTGTAAAAGCCTCGCTTTTATGTAAAGAAGACAAAAAAATCCAAACTAATATCGTTGAAAAAATATGTAAACAATATAAAAAAAGGATAAAAGGAGTTCATCATGAAGAAATCTTTAAAACACATCGCACTCGTCATTCTGTTCCTAACAACATGTTCAAATATATATACAGGCTCATCAATTGTTCATGCGCAGCCACCGTATGCCAAATGGGGTAAACTTGCCGTAGAAAAGACGAAAGAACAATACCCAAAAGCAGAAATTATTGACTATCTTCATATAGGTAGAAAACCAAAAACAGTTCAAATAACTGTTGAAAAATTTAAATTGTGGTTACGTGAGAACGGAAAAGAATACGGTGTTTTTGTTGATGTAGAATTTGAAACGAAGACGGAGAAATTTATAAAGCTGTCGTTTCAGAAGACGAGTAGATAAAGTGAAACTTTAATCAGTGAGGGTTTTGTTCATCTCCCACTGATCATCAGCCCTCACCAATCGGACTTTTACGGGCAGCCCGACAAATAGCTGGATAAAGTGAAACCCCCACTGTTAAAAACAGACACAGTGGGGGTTCTTGCATTTCTAAAATTCTTTTCTAAAGTTTCGATTCCCTAAAAATCTTACCAATATACAAATAGCACCAATTACAACTGCTATCCCTATACTGTATAAAAGTACTTTACCATATCCACCTATTCTCGGATCTAAAAACGGATATGGATACCAATTCACGATTGGACCACGTATTAAGCTATATACAACGTAAAAAAATGGGAATAAAAGCCAACTTGCAGCTTGTTTCCAAGTGATTTTCTTAATAGGTGGATTTAAAATCCAATCTAAAAGCATTGTAATCGGCATGATATAATGTAGCACAGTATTTACCCATGGTATTGCCGTTTGAAGTGATTCTTCTAACCCTCTTAATAATAAAAAATAAATGAGTCCAGTCGTAAGTATGTATACCGTTGCTGCACCACGAAGTATACCAAACTGTTCTGAGCGACCAAATGTAGCTGTTCCGATACTACTTAAAAGACCTGCGGTAGTATGTCAACTGAAAAATAATATCTTTTGAAGTTATCAAAGGACAAATTGCTTAAAAAAGACATCACGAAACTAGACCAGTATTTTATGTAAAA
>NZ_JAKUFX010000210.1:0-5862 GCF_022663635.1 Bacillus cereus group sp. BfR-BA-01356
TTATCCTAGAATGGGAGTTTCACCCATAAAATTCGAACAAATAGTTAGGCTGTGTAAGAGTCAGCCCCTCCATTTCACGCCGCTACGTTTATAGGAGAACTTGGCGTACCATAATCAGGGAATTCATCCACAATAATATGATGGTATGGTGAAATATTTGGTTCTCTTCGGAATACAGCATTTTGCATACTTAGTAATACGAATTTTCCTAGTACATTAGAAAGATCTGCAAGTTCTCCTTTGGCTGTATTTACTAGTAAAATACCACCTTGCTCTAAGTAGGGTAAGTACCCAGCGCCTTATCATATTTCTATGATAGGTTTCCATGTACTCCCCCCCGAACCGTACGTACTTGTCTCCAAGTATACGGCTCTCCATTTATCAATCCAACTTACCTGAGTGTAAATCTACGTGACATTGATGGCAGAGTGCCATAGTTTTTCTTTTTCTAGCAATCATCATTTGCTCCCACATTTTCTTACCTTTTAGGTCTTTTAACTTCCTTATGTGGTGCATTTCGATTGCTTGATTCTTTTTGCCACACACTTCACATTCTTCAGCTAATAATCGTTCAATGAGACTTGTTCGTCCAGACATTTTTAAGGTATTTGGGAGAATATCGACTTCTATGTTGGTATCTATACTTTTTTGTCTCTGAAATCCTTGGTCATAAAGATATCTTATCTTTTCACCGTTTTTAGTTTTGTATCGTATACCAAATTTCCCATTAGTTTTATATTTGTTGAGTATTTTTTTAACACTTTTTTTGTACTTGCTAGCGAACGTCTTATACATACTATATTCCATTATGTATTTGTATTTATTTATAACACTTACGTTGTTCGCCAATTTGTAGTATTCATATAGACCACGAATTTCTGCGTTGTATATACTTAGAATCTCTAAGTCGTCATTATCTTTTAGATAGGTTCTGTGCTTAGGTTTCCAAGTACCTGTATTTTTGTCAATTGTTAGTGCATCTTTTTGAAATAGGTTCTTTATCCATTTGCTTTTGGGTACGTATAGTTTAGGCGTGTAAGAAAATAGCCTTTTCGTCCTTCTATGGGTTGTTTTCGCTGTGGCTTCTTCTCTTGAAATTGTAATATCGTAACTGAGAAATTGTACTAATTTTTCACTATGGGTTATGAGAGTCTTTTCTTGTGACAACTCGAGTTTAAGGGTTTCTTTAAGAAAAATCGTAAGATTTTCTTTGACCTGAATTGCGTCTTCTTTACTACCTATAATTCCTATGAGGAAATCATCTGCGTACCTGGTATATACAATTCTTTTGTAGTTTTCGTCCATAGGTTCTTTTGAATGGATAGAGAGCTGTTCTTTGTGTAGTTTGTTCCACTGTAGTTTCACTTCTCTTTTTTCTTCCTCTGGCATTTGTCCCCATTGTTCCTTATGTTTCTTTCGTAATCGGTATTTCTTTTCCGATAGGTACCCATAATCACGATTTATTTTTCTTGTTGACCCTTTATCAAATTGTTGTTTGTAAATCTTCATAAATTTGTCTAATTCGTTTAGATAAATATTTGATAGTATGGGACTGATTATGCCTCCTTGTGGAGTGCCAGAGAATGTGTTGTTATATGTCCATTCTTCGAGATAACCTGCTCTGAGAAACTTTCAGATTAACCTTATAAACTTTTCATCATTAATCCTTCTTTTAAGGATATTTATAAGTGTATGATGATTTATGTTATCGAAGAAACCTTTTATGTCTCCCTCTACAAACCATCGTACACCTCTATATGTCTTTTGAATTTGAGTTAACGCAGTATGACAGCTCTTTTTAGGTCTAAACCCATGTGAATCATCTGAGAACGTAGATTCATGAGTACTCTCAAGGATACTTCGTATTATTTCTTGTATAATTTTATCATCCATAGAAGGGATGCCTAATGGTCTTTTACCACCATTAGCTTTCTCCCTATAAACTCGTCTAGCTGGATAAGGGTTGTAAGTCTCGTGTTTAATTTTGTCTATAAGAGTGTTAATTCTTTCTATACTCATTCCATCGATATTCTTTCCATCCGTACCTTTGGTCATATTACCTTCTTTGGCATATATCTTAGAATATGCCATGTAATAAAATTCTGGATTATACAGGTTTCTGTATAGCCTCTTGAACTTGTAGTCTGTATTACTAGCCATGGTACGTAGGCTGTTTAATACCTCATTTGGATTTCTCATAGAGCCTCGCGCTCCTTCCTAATTTGTATTAAACTGATAAACTGTTTCCCTTCGCCTTGTAATAGGCTTTCCCTATCTCTGACTACTACGGAAACTCCGTTACCTTATTGGATATTCATAAGCCACATACCTTGTTTTGCACTTGGTATCATCCTTAATAGCCAGTTTGTGTTGGCGTTCCAACTTAGGTAATCCCCATTTAGTACATTTAGAGATAAGCTTGTTATAGTGTCGGATGCGACTTTCGTCCTTTTCCACCTACAGTGGATAGTTAGTAATGGGTCTCTGGGGCATGAGTCTAAGGTTACAGAACTCGACTTTCTTTACCATTTAACATCCACCTGATTAAATGGTCATTACTACACAACGTTACTAGTTACCTTTCGTCATGGGGTTCGATATCCCCCTTTGGACTATCGTTTAAGCAGTTTAGCTTTCATCCTTGTCTATACATTTCATCTGGCCATTCAGTCGTAATTGGGTAACTAATTAACTTATGGCTTTACCAACATGCTACACTCCCCGTTCAGTTTCCTTCATGGATAAGTTGGTTGATGATAGGCTTTTGTGAGACCTGAGCCTACAACTTTGCTAGAGTTGAATCTCTAAATGCCCGTATGGGCGCACATGGACATCGAAATCAAAATCCGATTTCCCAAATAAAACACGTCGTATTAAAACGTTTGAAGCTAAATCTTTTAAGATGTTGCGTAAACCTTTTACATATTCTTCTTCTCTGTCATAATGCATCGGTTGTCCGCGGTATTTTCCCGATTTATAAACTGCTGGTTCACCTTGAAAATCCATCTTTTCGCGAATTGTATTGTATAGCAATAGGTAAGGTTTTGAGGCGATCTCCACCTTTTCCCCTGCTCCACACCGTACGTGCGATTTTCACCGCATACGGCGTTCCATCATTAAATTAACTAATCAATAATATCCAAATTACATTTCTGACGAAACATATTGAGTTTTCTCAATTGTTTTCCATCCAATTGAAGTAAGTTTTTATATTTAATAATCGTCTCTTTCTTTGTAGCATGTATAAGTGTATGAACTAATTTATGAACAATCACAAGGTTTTTAAAATCATCTTTTCCTCCTAATTTTCTGGGGGTTACATGATGACAATGTACCTCTTTAGCTTCTAGGAATGTTCCCAAAATTGAGCATTTCCCTAACTGCATAGAGTACCTAGAGATTCGATTATCCTCGTACTCCAAGTTGTCATTTCTTTGTGTGAACATCATTTTATTGATTTCGTGTTCTACACTTTGTTTAATTCTCTTGTGATTTTTTCTTCCCTCAGTGGTGTAATTACAGATGTTTTGACTGAAATTCATTGCATTTTCAGTTCGAATGTCTGCTATTGGATATAAATAAACTCCCATTATTTTGTATGTTTTATAGTTGTTTTTATGAAGTCGTTTATATAAAACCGAAGGGTTTATTGGTTTTTCAAATACATGGTTTTTAAGTCGATTATATAAGGTTCGTGATAGACGATAGGCTATTAGGCGAAAATTATAATTTACATGCGTAGCTGTTCGGTAGTAATTTTTGATTCCTAATATATATTGATTATATTTGTTGACAGATATTACAGTTGGTTTATGTTGAATTTCTTTGATTAACTTTTTGGTTTTATCTAAAATAGTTTTTATTTGCTTACTTGAAACGTGAGTATTAGCAACAAATTTATTCTTCTTTTTAACTGCTTTTAAGTTGAATCCTAGAAATTCTGATTTACCCTTTGTAATATTTGTTATCTTTGACTTTTCTCTTGATATATTAAGCTGTAAGTGATTTTTAAGGTATTCTTTGACTGCATGGAATATCTTTTTTGCAGATTCGTGAGAATCTGTAAAGATTTTAAAGTCATCTGCATATCGTACGATAAACATTTCTTTTAACTTTGTAGACTTCAGTGCTCTATATTTGTGAAGGTTTGTGTACTTGTGTTTCGTATCCATGTTTTCCCATTGGTTCGAGATCCACCAGTCTAGATCATTCAGTACAACGTTCGATAATAGTGGTGATAAAATACCACCTTGCGGTGTTCCTTTTGAAGGTATACCTATGCCTTCTATCGGTGATTTAAGCATTTTTGAAATAATGCTTAGCACCCTGTTATCTTTTATTCCAATGTTGTATAGCTGTTTTATTAGCTTGGTGTGATTTACATTGTCAAAGAATCCTTTTATATCTATATCTACTATATGATGTTTGTTCCCTTTATTTATAAGAGATTGACATCTAGCTATTGCATGTTTTGTCGCTCGATTAGGTCTGAATCCATAGGAATGATTGTAGAATTTTGCTTCACATATTGGTTCGAGAACTTGTTTAAACATTTGTTGGATTAGTCTGTCTCTCATTGTAGGAATACCTAAAGGTCTTGTTTTACCGTTTTCTTTAGGTATTGCTACCCTTCTTACTTTTTGAGGTTTATAATCATTTAAAGCTGTTCTAATGTCCTTTATGAAGTTTTCTACATTTTTCATTTTGTAATTATCTATGGTTATTCCATCTGTACCTTTTGTCTTTGAGCCTGTATTGGCTTTGATATTGCGGTATGCGAGTAGTATATTTTCTTTTGATGTTATAATTTCATATAATCCTATTCCTTTTGTGCAGTTATATTTACTGCGCTCATATAGCGTGTCAAAGGTGGATTGCATACCGTAGTACTCGCTGTTTCTCAGTGTAGCGTTCATCGATGGATATATTGCTCCTTCCTTATGGAAAGTCCCATCATCATACACGACCTTATGAACTTCATTTGGTTACTATTGCTTAATTTCTTTAATGACTCGGGGTTATCCCTCCACTATGTTTCCATAATTTCATCGGTACTGTACCCCTGCTTTCACGAGAGTAAATCAATTTCGGCTTTATACCTTATATGAACCAACCCCAAGATAGTGGTTTAAATAGTTGTCTCTCGCTTCCCACGTTCCGATTTAACTAGCTGTACATCTAATTTTAGGTGGATACTATAGGCCTGTAAGTTCTCTATGTTCATTGTTACATAGTACGAATTTCATAGGTTCGATTCTTACTTTTCGTTGACTTACCCCATACAAGGGATACAGTTTTCACTGTATTTGAATTTTAGACCCGTACATTCGTATCTTCGTCAGACCAATTGGTCATTCTCACCATGATTAGTTTATAGCCAACCGCATTATCAATTGCCATATACATGTTGTCATATACTTAGGCTTTCTTCATGCGTCTTCACCTAGCTTCATACAGTGTGGTCTATCAACTTCCTCTGCATGTAGGAGTATTATTGGGAGTGTTTCAGCTCAACATGAAGGCTTTCATTCCACTCACTCGTTAAATCAGTTATTACTATCTGTGTTAATCTAGATAGTCTTCTCATTTCATAGCTATTAACTATTTATAGAGAAACGTGTCGCACCAAACCATTCATCAATACCTTTTATAATCTTATATTCGTTTTTTTGGTCACGTGAAGCAACACCACTTTGAACAAAATCATATAGTTTTTCTACCTGTACTTTTAATAGTTTGTGCATACGGTGTACACGTTCTACATCGTCGTAGGGTAAGCGCCCAACGCCTTTTCACATTACTGTGATAGGTTTTCAAACGCTCCCCTCCGAACCGTACGTACATGTTTCCATGTATACGGCT
>NZ_JAKUFX010000211.1:0-5730 GCF_022663635.1 Bacillus cereus group sp. BfR-BA-01356
GATGGCAGAGAGGTCACACCCGTTCCCATACCGAACACGGAAGTTAAGCTCTCTAGCGCCGATGGTAGTTGGGACCTTGTCCCTGTGAGAGTAGGACGTCGCCAAGCAACTTTAAGACGAGTCAGAATGACTCGTCTTTTTTGTGTTTTATAAAAATAAGAATGGCTGGTAAATCTCAGTTTATTAAAATTTCACTTTATTGTTCACATCAACAAGTTCAAAACGCTCACAGACGAGTAACATATCTTCAGAGAAATTAAGACCAAGCTCATTTAATTCCTTTGTAAAAAAACGAACATGGGTGTCTCTCCAGTAATTATAAGTACGATCTCCTTCGCCTTCAGCGATAGCGAATTCTTCGCTTACTTCATTCATTGGTGTTACAGTTACTTCTATTGTCTTAATAATAGCTACAGGTTCATCATTACTATTGAGTATAATACTATAATCATTAGTAGTCGGTAGCGATTCATGTTCTAATTCATAAAAAATGTGACCGGAGCATGTAGCTGTTTTAATACCGTCAATTACTAGTTGTGCAAGATAATTAGGGGCATCCCCAAATTGCCAAGCTGTAACAGATTCTGGTTTTTTGTTGTTTCCCCAATAAGTATCCCAATATGTCTGTGCTAATTGATTCATTTTTATCGTCACCTCACTCTAATTAATATTTAATCTCTTTATAATTCCTAGGGAATTTATTTATTTGTTATGCCTTTGTACTTATTTTTAATTTGTATCAGTGTGTTGCAAATTAAAAAGATACTATGTGGAGTGAATATAGTTTGTAAATATGTTCTGTACATATATGGGATCTTTAATTTTCCAATTGCATTTTATGATAAAGGACATAGTTACTTAAAGAACGTTCAGATTATGAATGATAGTTTATTATCACTATGCCATATTGAAGTGAGTAATACTAGAGTTGAAATAGATAAAAAAACTGATATTCTAAATTGAATATCAGTTTAATAATATGTGACTTATATGAATCTATAGCAATACGAAAAGCGTAAATAAGATAGCCAACAAAATACGATAGTATGCAAAAGGTTTTAAACCTATCTTCTCTAAAAGTTTTAGAAAAGTTACTACCGCTAGCATCGCTACTATAAAAGAGGTAATGAATCCTACCGCAAACATAGGGATGTCATCGACACTTAAATACTTCCAACTTTTTAGTAAGTCTAAGCCTGTCGCCCCAATCATTACAGGAAGAGCTATTAGAAAAGAGAATTCAGATGCAGTCTTATAATTTACTTTTGCTAATAGACCTCCAGAGATAGTAGAGCCAGCTCTAGAGAAGCCAGGGTATACCGCTAAGCACTGAAATAATCCGATTGTTAAAGCTTGGCGGTATGTTAAATCGTCCAGTGAATAGGCTGCTGCCTCTTTCTTTTTTACTTCTGCAAAGATCATAAGAATTGCCCCTGCTACAAGTCCAATCACAACAGTGTATGGCTGGAATAAGTATGTTTTAATAATATCATGTAGTAGCAAACCAGCAACGACTGCCGGAAATACGCCAAGAAATACATGGAACGCGTTGAATTTTTTTTCTTTCTGTATAAGAGGTTTAATATTACATAAAGAAACGAGACGTTTATGATATAAAATTGCAATAGCTAAAATTGCGCCTAGCTGAATAACAATTTCAAACGTTTTTGCTCTTTCTCCCTCAAAGCCTAATAAATGCCCGACTAATATAAGGTGGCCAGTAGAAGATATAGGTAAAAATTCAGCTAATCCTTCTACAATACCGAGTATGAAGGCAATAATGATATCGCTCATAGTTTTCACTCCTATACATTAATGAATGTCTACTTTTTTAAAATAGAATAGTGTTGCAATAAATCCGGAAATTGTCGTTACTGCAATGATGATATAAGAATACTCTGGTGAATATGTCGGTTGTAATTCGTTATTTGCGATATCTAGAGTAGCGGTCCACGGAAATAAATCTTTATGCTTGGAGTTTACGAGCATAAGATTAGTCATTGTAATAATGACTGTTAATATAATGGGTGGTACATAGCTCTTCATTACAAGAGTTAGTAGCACAATAGGTGAAGACAATAGAAAGAGAAGTCCACCACATATTAAAAATTCTAGGAAAGAACCTAAAAGTAAAGAAATGTTAAAACCAGGGAAGTTCCCCAATAGCCCTAATATTAAAGTAAGTGCCCAAGCGACTAAAGTTAGCATCATAATCCAAAGAAAGAGAATGATGAATTTACTTATAATAAAGCTAATGCGCGACACGGGGATAGTTAGTAAATTTTTCAGTGTATCTTCTGTATATTCGCGGGTAAGCAAATAAGCAACCACTACTCCATATAAGGGGAATCCTATAACTAAAGTAGTATATAAGTTAACGTCAGTGAATAATTGATGGAACCAAATAGTTGGAGTTGGCTGTTTTGTTTTTATATGTATATAAGAGGCTACTACAACTAAGAAAGGTGCGACACCAGCACCAATAATGCTAATTAAAAACATATTAGAGCGTTTTAGCTTTAAGAGTTCTGTATAGAGTAGATTAACCAATTGTTCCACCTCCAACTAGTTTGGTGAAATAATCTTCTAGTCTATCTTCGCTTATCATCATTTTTAATACTTCAATATCATTAAGAACAAACGTTCTGTTTATGTATCCTTGTTGTCCAAAATGAGAGTAAATACGAATATTTCCTTCATCATGTACTTCATAATCAAAAATTTGAAGATGATTTTCTAATAACATCACAGCTTTATCGTCATTATTCACTTGAAACTCTATGTACTTACGGTTTGCCTTGCGCAGCGTATCAAGAGAAACTTCTTCTAGTAACTTTCCTTCATGAATAATTCCGATACGATCGACTAACTGTTCTACCTCGGCTAATATGTGACTAGAAATGAGTATTGTTATATTTCTTTCTTGAGCTAAAGAATGAATAAGTTTTCGCATTTCTTTAATACCAATAGGGTCTAGTCCGTTAGTTGGTTCATCTAATATGAGTAGCTCAGGATAATGGAGAAGAGCACGTGCAATTCCTAAGCGTTGCTTCATTCCTAAAGAATACTTTCCTACTAACTTTTTTGTCTCATGCTGCAAGCCTACTATTTCTAATGCTTCTTCGATAGCATTCTTTTTGTGGACCCCAATTATCTTTGCATTAATTAATAGGTTTTCTTTTGCAGTTAAGTTTTCATAAAATCCTGGAACTTCAACTATAGAACCAATTCTGCTTAAAATATCTTTTTGATTTTGGAATAAGTTCTCTCCGAATATTTCAATCGTTCCACTTGTAGGCTTTATAAGACTAAGTAGCATACGAATGGTTGTTGTTTTACCAGCACCGTTGCGGCCTATGAAGCCATAAATCTCCCCTTGTTGAACATTAATATTTAAATTATCTACTGATTTTTGATTGCCATATACTTTAGTAAGGTTAGTCGTTTTTATAATTGTATTTATAGGAGACACCTGCTTTCTATAAGTTCTTACTTACATCATAAAAAGGAAGGCTTAACTGCATATTAATCATTTCTTAACTATTTCTTAAAAGTATTGTGCTTTGGAATAGAAAAGCCAAAAGTAGTTCGTTTCCATGGAGTACTTTCAACCCATATATGTCCACCGTTTTTCTCAACAAGCGCTTTGGAAATAGAAAGCCCGAGACCGCTACCACCAAATGAAGAGTTTCTTGATTGTTCGCTTCGGTACATTCGCTCAAATACGTTTTGTAAATCATGTTTTGGAATACCAGGGCCTTGATCCCAAATATGAAGTTCGTATTCTGCATCAGCTTCTAGCAATTCGACTCCTATTGTTTTTCCATCCTTTCCGTAATAAATTGCATTTTTCATTAAATTACCGATAATCCGCATAATGCTTAGATGATCTGCGATGATAGGACAAGTAGATTCTGGTATGAGAATTTGCAGTTCGATGTTATGTTTTGAGAGCTCAGGTAAAAATTCAATCAAAACTTCTCTAGTAACTTCAGAAAAGTCGAGTTCTTCTTCTTTTAGTGGAAATTCATTAGCGTCTAGCTTCGCCATATTGAATATTTCATCAACTAGGTGCTTTAAGTTATTTGATTTCATATAGAGTATTTTAAGATATTCTTGTTTTTCTATTTCAGAAGCAGCAACTCCGTCTTTCAAAGCATCTATATATCCGATAATGGAGGTGAGTGGTGTTCGTATATCGTGGGAGATACTAGACAAAAGTTGTTTTCTGGATTCCTCGGATCTTTTGGCTTCAATTTGAACCTGCTCTAATTTACCTATTAGCTCGTTTATTGAAAAAACGATATTATGTAATGAGTGGTCATTGCTTGTGAATAATCTCGTTTGTAAGTTTCCTTTTAGTACACGACTTAATTTAGTATCCATTGCTTTGCGATGTTGAATGAATTGTATTCTTGAAAAGAAGAGATAAATTGTAATTAAGATAAGGATAATAAATAAAGACATTTTTATTCTTGGATCCATTTGTATGTTTAAAATCCCGCAAATGATAAGTTGTAATGAAATCAGGAAGAGGGTTTTATCAGTCTTCAAGCTTTTCACCTACAAACTTATAACCAATTCCCCATATAGTCTGAATGAATTTTGGATTGGAAGGGTCAATTTCTATTTTCTTTCTGAGTTTTCGAATATGTACCATAACGGTATTATCATCTTCTATATAATTATCGTCCCACACATTTCGGAAGAGCTGTGTTTTTGTAAATACTTGCCCTGGGTTTGAAGTAAAGAATTTTAATAGTTCCAGTTCTTTTCCGGTTAAGCTAATTTCTTCTTTGTTTGTATGAACTGTGTATGTATTTAAATTGATAGTTAGTCCTTTAAAAGATAAAGTTGTTTTTTCTTGAGCAGTATTGTTACTTCCGAGAACTAAAAAACGCCGCATAAGAGCTTTTACTCGTGCAATTACTTCGTGAATGCTGAAAGGTTTCGTAATATAATCATCAGCACCAATGCTTAAACCTAAAATTTTATCAACTTCGTGATCTTTAGCGGTGAGCATTAATATAGGTATGTTAGTTTTATCTCTAAGTTTTTTACATACCTCGATTCCATCTATTTTGGGCATCATAAGATCTAATATAACGAGGTTATAGTTATTTTGATTAAATAAATGTAAGGCTTCTTCGCCGTTGATTGCAGTGTCTACCATGTATAATTCTCGTTCTAAATATATTTTTAATAAATTTCGGATTTCTTTATCGTCGTCTGCTATAAGGATACGTATATCTTTCATATCTTCACCTGCTTCTAATAGAGTTTTATTGATAGTACAACAACTCTCTAATTATATACTAGTATTTGTTAAAATAAGGTTGCTAGTTTTGTTGGAGGAAAACGTCCACACAAGTTAAGTCTAGAGTTCAAATTAACTCGAATATATTTGGAAAAACGAATTAAAGAGAAGCAGAAGGTGTGCTCCGATAATGAAATCCTATAGAGACGTATTTAGTTAAAAGAGCATAAAAATATTAAATTGAAGTTCTTTATAAAAAGGTGTTGACGATTATACTTTAGAGGTGTAATATAGAACAAGTCGCCGATGACAATAACGTCGCAAGCGACAAACGAAATAAAAAAACTTAGTTGACATTAACTAACGAAGATGTTAACATAAGGAAGTCGCAAATGAGCGACCAAGTAGTTCTTTGAAAACTGAACGAAACAAACAACGTGAAACGTCAATTTTTATTTTAGATGCTAGACAAA
>NZ_JAKUFX010000212.1:0-5727 GCF_022663635.1 Bacillus cereus group sp. BfR-BA-01356
ACGGTGTGGGGCGGGGGAAAAAGTAGAGATAACTTCAAAGCTTTACCTATCGCGACCCGTAAGGGTTAGTAGCTACCCCAGCCCTCTCGGGCTAGGATGCTACACATTTGTGCGCCCGTTCAAAGAGTTCCCTGCACAATCTCGTAAATATAAAGTCATTCTGACAATTGCAAGTCAAACACTATCTCAATTAGCTTTGGATTTCACAGAGCAGTATATGTTTACTTTACTAGGTTCGTTCCGTAACAAGATGATATTTGGTGATGTAACACCATATGATGCGAAAATTTTCTCTGACATGTTTGGTGAAACAGAGGAATTTAAAGAATCCGAATCCGAACAAGGGATTTCTCCTATGCAAGAGAATCCCGTTAGTCGCTTAGGTTCGACATATCAAAAATTAAAAGAAGTCGTTATGTCACCAGGAGATATTATGGCACAAGGTGCCTTCATTTGTGCTGCGCGTATTGTACAAGACAATCATGTGCAACCTGTACAACAAATTACTAGTAACTTTGTACCCAAAGAGGAATTTACTCAAGCAATCATTCAAGTAGAGATCAAGTCTGGACAATATTGGGAAACTGAACGTCTTCGACTCATTGAAGAATCTATCGCAAAATCAAATCCTATGAAACATGTAGATGCAAATAATAAAAAACAGATAGAATCATTTCCACCTATGCATGGTGATAAAATAGAACAAAATAATTCCATAGAAACAAACACTGTAGAAAATGTAACTTTTCCTGATTATTTTAAGGATGTCAGTCAACAGGGAAATGTTATTGAAGAAACTGAAAATAAGTTGTATGAAGAAATTAAGGCATTCGTTATTGAATCACAACAAATCTCACCATCTCTTTTGCAAAGAAAATTCAGAATCAGCCATATAAAGGCTGTAAAATTTATTGAGAAGTTAGAACACAATCACATTGTGAGCACTTACACCGGGAATAGCCCTCGTAAAGTTTTAATTTCAAACAATAATAATACGTTGATATTATCAAAGGATTCTCAAATCAATACTACTCCTTCATCTAATACAGATTTAGATAATACGACTTCACGAGAAAATAGCATTCCAAACGAAAAATCAGAAGCAAAGCAAGAGGAAACAGGCTTCTTTAAAGACATCCTATATGATGATGTAGTAGCCTTTGTTAAGGCATCAGGGAATTCTTCTATACATGCACTACAGAACGCATTTAAAATTGATTATACACGTGCTTCAAGATTACAAGATGCCCTACAACGGAATGGCGAGCTGCCGAATATAACAAAAGAGACACATAGGGAAATAGTAGGTCCTAAAAAAAATATGGAGCTAGCAGAACGGAAGAAAGAGGTATCTAATACTATGCTGGAACCAAAAAGGGATATAGATTACCCAATTCATTTAGGAATTCCTGTAGAAACTGATCCATTGCAAAAAAAGCTTCTAACAGAGGGACTTATAACCACAGTATTAGAGGAAACAAAAACAGATATGAAAACTAATTTGAAACCAGCTACAAAAACAGTTAATCCCACTAAAGAAAATAAACTTGATGAAGAGGTTGCAAAAGTTTACGAATCTATTAGCATTACTGTTCATCAAAACTTAGAAAAGAATATGGTAGAGAACACTAGAAATAATGAAGAGCAGCATGAAGATAAACATATCGACTATAAAGAACGCAAAAAAAACTTAAAAGCCAAACAAAAGAATACGTATAACAATACAAATTCACTACTTAATAAAAACCAGCAACAAAAGAAAAATACATCTAATGTAATGAGTAAGGAATTAGATGATTTTTTTGATTAATACCTATAGAAACCTAAAATAACTTTTTATTCAAGATTATATTTTTAGGGAAAATCTAACTTAAATTAGGAGGAAAGGTTAGATATAGTATTTTAACTTTTCCCTTTTCAAAAAATAATACTTGCACAAATTACATAAAAACGTTATATTTTAATTAATAATTATACAAATAAAACATGACTTACGTGAAGGACACACCTTACGTACCATTCCAACGGTACAGGTGTGTCCTTTTTTACGTTCTAGGAGGAAAATATAATGGTTGAAGATAAGGTAAATACTCATATTACAAAAGAACTAGGGATGGCATTTGAACCGGATAACACGCTAGAGGACATCTTTATAGAATCAACTTTCAATCAATTTGAAAGAATACGTGAACATGAATTAGAAGAATTAGCTCGTATGAAACGTGAACGTACTGTAGGGAAAGGCTTAATTACCATAGTATCTGAAAAATTATTCCCAACTAAAAACGGGACATCTGAGCGGATACAAGTGCTCACAATGCAAATTGGTACTCATACGACAGCATATTGTCCACTTACAGAGGCAGGTATAAATATTCCTAAAAATCCTCAATGGCTGATAGGTAAAACAAAACCCGTTATTATTGAGCATTTCCAAAGAACTGAGGAAGGGAACTTTGCTGTTGTATCTATCACCGCAGGAGAACTTGCACTGCAAAGAAAATTATATGAAGAAATAGTAGAACAAGAGGGGAATAAAGTATACACAGGAACAGTTTCTGGACATATTCCATCTGCACAAACAATTCTGGTTGAAGTTCATGGTGTAACAGTGGGAGTAAGATACTCGCAATGGTCCCATTCATTCGTTCGCTCGGCGGATATTATTATTGGTGATGTTGTAGAGCTTATCATCGATAAAGTAGTGGAAAAGGATGGGCGCTACGAGTTTAGAGGAAATAAAAAGAAACTAGAAACGGATCCAATGGAAAAATTATTAGAATTAAACAAACGACGTGACCGCTTTGTAGGTAAAATTGTAGGTGTAGATGCTATTGCTGGGATTTTCGTAGAAGTTGCACCAGGTATTCAGTTTAAAGGGCTAAAAGGTCGTAATCTGGCAAATCCAACCGTGGATGACGCAATAAACCAAACAATTGTTACATGTGAGCTGCTTAATATTGATGCTAAAAATAGAAGAGGAACTGTACGTATCCTAAATTATCCGCAAGGCCAAAGTAAAAAATCTAATTCGTCAATTTACCAATTTTAATCGATGATTATGCGTACAATAGAGAAACAAATGTATACTTATATTCCTTCTATTCCTCATTTATCAAGTGAGGATGTACAAGGACTTCAAATATATCGGATACATGATTTGGATAAAACCTATGTATTCCACTCTTATGACGAATTAGTTAAGTTTAAGCAGCTTTTAACAGAGGAACAATATGCTATACTCAATTTTATTGGTGTTCATACATCCGTTCGGTTTAATCATTTATTATATCTATTCAAGAATAAATTTTCGCGGAAGAAAATTAATAATGCAATTCAAGGATTACTTTACTATCAATTTATCGAAAAATGGCAAGTAGAAATTTTGGATATAGAAATCTTTGAAGAAACATATACCTTATCAAATAATGGATTTAAACTACTAAAATACTGGCAAGGAAATATGTTCTTCTTTGCCCCAGAGCGTCTTGACAATCATGGTAAATATGTTCACCTGCGTTATTGGCATGACATAGACCTACTTTGTCATTTACGCTACGCTTCTTCATTTTTAGGTCATATTATGCATCCATCTATTAGTAAAGGGGTTTTTACCCCTTCTTTAAGTTTTATAGTAAATGGAGGAAAAGAACGTAAATTTAACTTTGTTGTATACTCCACCTTATTATCTGATCAAAAGGATCGATTAAAACGAATAATTGCTAGATGGAAGACTTTTGTAGAGTCAGGAAAAGATGTTATTATGCAGGACTTAGGGAATAACCCTACAATCTTAGTTATTTATGTTTCTACTAAAAAACAAGCAAAGCAAATTAATAATGAACTATTACTTGATTTAATTCCTGGTAAAGTATTGTTATGCATAGGGGAATCTTTACATTTTCAAGGATTACAACACGCTTTTTATCAACCTCTTGCAGAAGGGGAGATCAAACAATTAGATACAAAGCTATTTATAGAAAACTAAGCCACCATACAAGCTTTCGCTTTAAGGGTGGCTTGTTTATTTTATAATTAGCTTGGAGTATTCAAAAAAACTTAACAAAATTAATAATCCTGTATCTACCTCTATACAAAGCACAGATTTTGCGAAATAATATTCTTTGACACCTGTTAATAAAATAACATTATATACAAATGTAGTTATTTCATTGGAGGAATATACAAGAAAGGAGTACTATATTGCTACGTATACAAAGAGGGTACATGTACGATCCTGATGATAATGAGGTAATAGTAAATGAAATTTTCTATGATGGTACATCAGAAAAAAAGTTAGGCAGTAAAATGGGTGTATTTGATGCAGTTAAAGTACCTGTTGCTATTTTTCAAAAGGTCCAGGAAAACGAAAGTATGACCTATATGGAAAGTGTTGAAGTAGAAGAAAAAAATATAAAGGAAATACTTTGTTATTTAGTTCAAAATCAAAAGCCAGAAAAGCTATATTTTGAAATACAGTACATGAAGTAACTCCAGGGATTGAATATAAGAGGGGATTTATAGCAGGGGATTCAGGGGCATTATTATACAATACATGTGGGATCTGCATATAAACTTCCTTCTTATCCCTGTTCTATTGAAAATAATTGAATATAATATAAAAATAGTTTAATATAAATCTATATTTATTGTTTAATTGATTCCGTTTATTCCCACACCCTATGTGTTGTGGTTGAGTTTTAGAAACAAGTTGTATTCTTGTTTCAATTATGAAAGGGCTTCTTTGAGCCGATTAGTGTATATATAGCTTATTTTGCTATGCACATTTTAATCGACTTGAAGAAGTCCTTTTTGTGTTGTCTTCGAGTTAGGAATCACTTATACATAAACTTTTAGGACTAAAAGTATGCTAAATGAGAAAACACATATTTTGTGCTTTTTGTTTAATTTAGAGGGGAGATTATATGAATTTTTACAGAGCATAGCATAAAAAAATATGGATAAACGCACATATTTCGTGCTTTTTATTTAGAAAAGAGGATATTTATGATGAAATATGAACATGCAATTACTTTAGATAAGCCAACATTATCAATAGGGGAAATCATTTAAAACTTTCAAAAGAAAAAAATTAATTACCGCGTTAAAAGTTATGAACTTACTATCTATAAAATCAAACCTTTATATTGTTGGAAATTCCAAAATTTTACGATGAAGTAAGATAATAAGTATCCATTCATAATGGCATTCGAAAGAGAAGAAAAAGGGAATCTAAATATGGAAAGTACTTGTTGCAATGCTAAAAGCACGAGGAATCAGAATATGAAACTTGAGAGGAGTTATATAATATGATTACAGTTAATCGAGGATACATGTATGATCCGGAAGATGATGAATTTTTAATTACCGAGATTTATTATGAAGCTGCTACAGATACTAAACTAGGAAGTAAAATGAATAACTTATCTTACTCAGCCATTCCTAATGAGATTAAAGAAAAAATAGAAGCAACTGCTTCATTATCCTATGTGGAAAGCATTGAGATGTCTCAGCCATTAGCTGTCCTATATCAAAATGAAATTAACATGTATGGAAAACCAGAAAAATTATACTTTGAGTATACAAACATTTAAAAAGAAAAAAGACATTGAACGGTTTGGTCATCTCCCTGTCAAGTAGACAGTAATAAAAAGAGTATTATGCCACGGCCTTTTCCCGATATTCTATCGGGGAAAGGCCGTGAAGTTTTTCTTGGAATCTTTCTGT
>NZ_JAKUFX010000213.1:0-5561 GCF_022663635.1 Bacillus cereus group sp. BfR-BA-01356
TTTTACATAAAATACTGGTCTAGTTTCGTGATGTCTTTTTTAAGCAATTTGTCCTTTGATAACTTCAAAAGATATTATTTTTCAGTTGACATACTACCGCAGGTCTTCTCCCTATCTATATCTATTTTATTGCCTTATAAAAAACTCACTTACATGTAATATTACTGAAAATAGGTTTTATTTTCCACACTATCAAATAATCTCTTTTTCTCAACAAAATAAAAAGACCAACGAATTATAACATTCATTGGTCTTTCATTAAAAAGTTTATTGGCTTTAAATTTGATATCGAGTATCAATTTCAAGAATTATTAAGCTTTACTAAAGCTTAAATCCCTTACTACTTTTACTCTCAACTAGCTTTATGTTCAAGTCTCAGCTTATCCGCAACCATTGCGATAAACTCAGAGTTCGTAGGTTTTGCTTTTGACATGGATACTGTATAACCGAATAAGGACGAAATAGAATCAATATTCCCACGGCTCCAAGCTACTTCAATTGCGTGACGAATTGCGCGCTCCACACGGCTTGCTGTGGTATTATATTTCTTTGCGATATCTGGATACAATACTTTCGTAATCGATCCTAATAATTCGATATCATTGTATACCATGGAGATTGCTTCTCGTAAATACATATATCCTTTAATATGAGCGGGTACACCAATTTCATGAATGATACTCGTAATACTCGCATCTAAGTTTTTCGGTTTTCCATCTACTGTTGTTGCTGATCGGAATGATGGTAGTGGACGCTTAATCATAGCGTTTGCTTTACCACTCACTTGACGAATATGACTCGTTAAATTCTCCATATCAAATGGTTTTAATATGAAATATGAGGCACCTAAGTCAACTGCTTTTTTCGTCACATCTTCTTGCCCGAATGCTGTCAACATAATTACGCTAGGCTGTTTTAACCTTTCAATATGTCGCATTTTTTCCAATACAGCTAAACCATCTAAGTGTGGCATAATAATGTCTAAAACGAGTACATCAGGTTGCTTATCTGTTAATAAGTTTAAACACTCTTGACCATTATAAGCAGTACCGATTACTTCCATATCATCTTGAGCGGCTACATAGCTCTCTAACATTGATACTAATTCTTTATTATCATCCACAAGACATACTTTAATTTTCTCCACAGCTTTTCCTCCCTTACCGAATCGATTCTCCGACATGTGTATCCTTCTAGGCTACATGAATTGTTCGACAATTGTGTGAAAATTCCCTTTTAAAGTTTCTTACTTTCCGATAAAATCACAAAAAAATATGTTTATCGTTCATTTATTCCCTTTCGCAACACATTCCATCATAGAAATACAACGAAACGTTCAACCCTTTCCTTTTATTTTACAACAAAAAACACCTCTTGCGGAGCTTTTACAAAATTTCAACGAATTTTTCAACAGAAAAAGCGAGCTAATAATATATATTAGCTCGCTTTTTTCTCTTGATCATAAATATTAATTCCAGCTTGATGTAACATCCATTCAATATGAACACCATATCCTGATGTTGGATCATTTACAAATACGTGTGTAACAGCACCAATTACTTTTCCATTTTGTACAATTGGACTTCCACTCATTCCCTGTACGATACCGCCCGTTTTCGCTAATAGACGTTTATCTGTTACTTTTATTACCATACCCTTTGTGGCTGGGAATTTTTGTTGCACTGTACTAACAACTTCAATATCAAACGCTTCTACTTTATCTTGATCAATAACTGTTAATATTTTTGCCGGTCCTTCTTTTACTTGATGAGATAATGCGATAGGCATCGCTTTATCCATTATACCGTTTTTCATATTCGTATTTAATTTTCCAAAAATACCATATGGACTATTAATTGTAATATTGCCAATCACTTCACGGTCTGGTGAGAATCTTGCTAATTTCTCCCCTGGATTCCCATGACTACCTCTTTCAATTGATGTAACTGTCGAGCGCATAATTTGTCCATCTTCGACTTGAATCGGCTTTTTCGTATCATTATCAGAAATAACATGACCAAGTGCCCCATATTTCATAGAATCTGGATGAACAAATGTCATCGTTCCAATTCCAGCTGCCGAATCACGGATATACAAGCCAATTCGATAAGACGATTCACCGTTGTCTTTTTGTAGAGTTAGCTTCGTACGAATATATTTTCCATCTCTTAACAATACAAGATTAAGCGGTTCACCTGTTTCTCCACTATTATGAATAAACGGTGCTACATCACTCATTCTTTCAATTGTTTTACCATTAATTTCAGTAATCATATCTCCAATTTGTACACCTGCTATTTCACCAGGAGATATTTTACCTTTTTCAGTTTGAATTAAATGATGGCCTACAACAAGTACACCTTTTGTATTTAATTTCACACCAATTGATTGTCCACCTGGAATCACTTTAAAATCTTTTAACACTTTCACATTTACTTTTTTCACTGGAAAACCAGCAAGCTGAAATACCATATCAGCTTCACCATTTTGATGAGAATTTACCATAAGTCCTTGTTTTTGTTCATTCGAACTCACTGTAAATACATGACGATTTGTGGATGAAGCTTTGAAAACTGGTAATGATGATATTTCTGATTGTTGTCCTTCAAAAACAACAAGTTGTTTCGGTGATGAAATAAACGTTCGAAGCGGTTTAAAACATCCAATAAAAACTAAAGAAACAAGGAGACAAAGACCTATTATTTTTCGAAATTTTTCTAATTTCAACTTGTTCACTCTCCTCGCTCCTACCCCACATTCAGCCTCTTGGCTTCACTTTTTAATCTCTCCTTGCAGTGCTTTATTTATAACCGGAAGAATTAAGAAATCGTCATTTGAGAAAAAAAGCTATCCATTACTGGATAGCCTCTGCTGTCTGTTTAAAATGATGTGCTTGCGTAAGTAATTCTTTCGCATGCTCCGTCGTTAAATCTGTGATTTCCACACCAGAAATCATTCGAGCTATTTCTGTTACTTTATCCTCCATAGTTAAAACAGTAACTGATGTAATTGTCCGATCATTCGCTACTTGTTTTCGAATAAATAAATGTGAATCTGCCATTGAAGCTACTTGAGGTAAGTGCGTAATACAAAGTACTTGCGAGTTTACTGATACTCGATAAATTTTTTCCGCAATAGCCTGCGCGACCCGGCCACTTACACCCGTATCCACTTCATCAAAAATAACAGATGCAACTCCTTGATGCTTAAAAAAAATGCTTTTTAAAGCTAAAATGATACGAGATAACTCTCCGCCAGAAGCAACCTTTGAAAGTGGTTTTAGCGGCTCTCCTGGGTTCGTTGAAATATAAAATTCCACATGATCGTAACCATCCGCCGTAAGTCTTACCGGCGCACCTTCCACAAGGGGCTCTTCTGCATTTCCTTCTCTCTTCATAATTCTCACTTCAAATTTCGTTTTTTCCATATATAATTCTTTTAATTCCTGATGAATTGCATTTGTAAGGTGTTCTGCAAGTTCATGACGCATATTACTTAACAACGTTGCTTCTTTCAGAATAACACTTTCTAATTCCTTCAACTGTTTCTTCGTCGTTTCAATATGAACGTCTTTATTTTCAATCGTAAAAATTTCCTGTTCAATTTTATCAGCATACGCTAAAATCTCTTCTACAGTATTTCCATATTTTCTCTTTAGCATACGAATTTCATTCAAACGTGTTTCGATTTCATCTAAACGATTTGGATCATATTCCATCATATCGAGCTTTTCTCTCAGTTGATAAGCAACCTCTTCTAATAAGTAATAGCTATTTGCAATTGAATCATGATTTTCCTGATACACTTCATCTAAATGTGTAATACTTTCCATTTGCCCCATTGCACTTCTTACATTATCTAACCCTTGTCCGTCGGCACTTAACGAACGATATGCATCACCTAACGCTTTATAAATCTTTTCAAAATTAGAAATTTGCAATCGTTCCTCAGTTAATTCATTTTCTTCATCCATCTTTAAATCCGCCTTGCGAATTTCTTCATGCTGAAATTGAATTAAATCTAAGCGATGTGCCATTTGTTGCTCATTTTCACTTAACGATTTCAATTGTTTTTTTAATTTTTCATAGTCAGCGTATACGTTTTGATATATGTCTAATTGTTTAACGATTCGATCCCCATCAAAGTGATCAAGCATAAACAGATGTCGTTCTTCATTCATTAAATCTTGCGTTTCGTGCTGTCCATGAATATCAACAAGTGTTTTCCCAATTTCTTTTAATATGCTAAGTGTAACAAGCTTCCCATTTACACGACATACACTCTTCCCGTTCGCAGCAATATCACGCTTTAAAATAATCATGCCATCTTCTATTTCTATATCTAACTCTTCTGCCTTTTCAATACATGGATGCTTCTCATCTTCAACATAAAATAGCCCTTCAATCTCAGCCTTTTCTGTTCCATATCGAACAAATTCTGCTGACCCACGGCCACCTACAAGTAAACTAATTGCATCAATAATAATCGATTTTCCGGCCCCTGTTTCACCGCTTAAAACCGTTAAACCTTTTTGAAAAGAAATATTTAATGCTTCAATAATAGCAAAGTTTCTAATCGATAATTCCGATAACAATGCCCCATTCACCTCGTTATAAAATAATCCCTTACTAAAGGATTTTCTCAGTTCTTCATTCAAATAATCATGCTATATATTTGTATGTATATACTCTTCTAACCCGCTTCATTGTACCAAACATTTGTTTTACGGGTCAATCCATCTATTTTCTAACTTTATGCAAACAAAATATTATATTACAATTGAAAATTCATATTTTTAACCAATAAAAATATCTTGTTCACTTTCCACTTTACGATGGAAAGCAAACAAGATTTTTTGTTACAACATATTTAAGAAACGATCAGAGACAACACCTGTATCGTCAGGTGTACGGCAAATAATTAAGCAAGTATCATCACCACAGATGGTTCCGATGATCTCATCCCACTCTAAATGATCAATAAGTGCTCCAAGTGAATGAGCGTTACCAGGCAATGTTTTTAGCACAAGCATATGTCCTGCCGTGTCTAATTTTACAAATGAATCCACTAGATTTCGTTTTAATTTTTGTAACGGGTTAAATCGTTGATCTGCTGGCAAGCTATATTTATAGCGCCCATCATGTAATGGCACCTTCACTAAGTGCAGTTCTTTAATATCGCGCGATACTGTTGCTTGCGTTACATTAAATCCCTCATTACGTAAAATATCAACTAATTCATCTTGTGTTTCAATTTCTTTGTTTGCAATAATTTCCCTGATTTTAATATGGCGCTGACCTTTATTCATACATTTGCACCTCACACTATCTCTTACCATAGTTTAAACATTGGTATACTTCACTTATTTATGTTAACTTATAATTCGTTTCTTGTACACAATTGTTTTTACAATCATTATACAATTACAGCAAAAAGAGGAACAACATATGTTATTCCCCTCGTATATTAATATTTAAGCCCTATCTCAGGCTTAGTTTTACTCTCTAATAAGAGTCCAGTAATAAAGAAAATACTTGGACGTCTCAAGATATTTCTAGATA
>NZ_JAKUFX010000214.1:0-5262 GCF_022663635.1 Bacillus cereus group sp. BfR-BA-01356
CACACCCACTCCATTTTCTTCTAAGTGCTCGGAAAACTCCTGAAAATTACTTGTCTGTTGCTTTGCCAAATCAACTACTTCTCTTACTTCATCTTTCCAGCTTCGCTCATTTTTCTCTAATAATGAATGTTCTGCTAATGTATAGCGAATCTCTGCTTTTTGGCTAGCCACTGAAAGTCCATTATCTTCACAAATTCTATCATTTTCGGATTTTACTAATTTTATTTGGCTAGCATTACTTTGATATTTTCTACCTGTTTCCATATGTACAGAGTTAATCACAATGTGATTATGAATGTGTTCCGTATCGTTATGCGTGTAAATAGCAACTTGATGTCCTTGTGCAATCGATTCAGCAAGTTGTCGCCCTAAATCATTGGCTTGTTCCGCTGTCACTTCCCCTGGTTTAAAGGATTGAATAATGGTATGCGCCTGTACACCTGTATCCTTTCCATGTACCATCCTAACGGCCTTCATTTGCGACTTTGCAAACTCCGGCATACAATTGACACCACTTTGCACAACCGCTCGTTTCTCGGCATAATTAATCACCTTAGAACAACTCTTCGAATTCCCTAATTTAGTTGTTGCCATAAGGCTGCCAACTCTCTTTCTACTTCTTTCAAATTCTTTTCAATCAAACTGTCCATCTGGTTTCCACCAAATCGACCGGACTGTCTCATATTGCAATACTTTGCGATTTGGTTCACGTTGTTCCCAATTCGATTCAATTCCGTAATAATCTGCAGACTGCTTTCTTTATCAAATTTTGGTTTCATCATGCGAGCATTTTGCACCTTCATTTTTGCGAAAGCCGTCACACTCATACTCAAATTGTCAGCTGACGCCTTTAATTTTTCGTAATCTTGCTCATTCACTCGAAAGCTAATTTGTATACTATCTCTTCTTCTTGGCTCTTTCTTTTTCGCCAAAGAATTGCTAGATACTGCATTACGCTCCTCGTTCATTTCCAACCCCTCCAGTCCCGTATTTGAGGGTTGATATTTTGCCCTTGGCTCTCTATCAACCGCTATGACTTCGATATGTTTATATCTCTAGCATAGCGCAACCTCAAACACTTGGCAAGCGACGTATTTGCTAGCCACTTCACTCCGTTCAGTGTCTGCAAATACCACTTGTTGGGGGACGTTTCACTTTCCCCCAATCCCCCTTTTAAAAACAAAAAACGTGGTCTAGCTGTTCCTCAATGAACGCTATTTATTCCACGTTTTCTTGACCACGAGCCTCTAAACCCTCAAACTCCCGAAGGCAATCCCACCGGTCAAAAACCGCCCGATGGGACCACCTCCAGTAGTTTGCATGAGGGTTCCCCTCATAATAAAGAAACTTTCGCGGCATAATCGCTCTGTTTCTCTATACAAAAAAAGAGTGTGGATCCACACTCTTTTCCTTGCCTACTACGGTAAGGCTACTCCTAGTTTCGGTTTTTTATTTAGCCGAGCGTACTCCGAAAAACTGCTCCTATCTTATCAATCATTTTAACACAAATCCTGAAAAAATAACGAAGTATAGTATACCCCAAAGTATATTATACTTCTCTCTTGTCTTCGCCCTTGCGGCGCAAGGGCATGGCAATTGTTTCGTCCGTTCCTTTTCCGTCATTTTGTAGCAAGCTTTTCCAAGATTCCCTACACTTTCTCTCCTGTTTAGGGAATCTTGGCGAAAACAACAGACTTCTCGCCCCTCAGAAAGCCCTCTAAACGTTTTTAACTTGTCTACATGACCAAATTACTTACTGAACGAAACAAACATCTTAAAACGATTGTATGAGCCTTTAAAAAGCCTTCAAATTTGTTTTTACTTCGTAACAAATTTGAATACATAGTACATGAAAAATAAAAAAGATAAAGATGCGAGTCTACCAGCAATCGATTCTTTTATAAATCTCATAAGTATTATTTTGACAAGCAAACCTAGAAATAATGGTATAAAGATCACCATCGCAAATTTGATTGCTAGGTCATTTATAGTGGGGTTAAATGGTTCAAATTTAATCATGATATTCATTTACCTATTCTTTATTATTTTGTTTTTATATTACGATACACTATTTTATGTGCTAAAAAAAGATAAATTTCCCCTTGTTTTTGGGTGTGAGGTAATGGCTGGGGTGAAGCGAAGCGAGGGGCTAGCCCCTTTTAGTGTCATTAAAACATGGAATAAGAATTTATTCATGAGCAGTAGAACTAAGCGGTTCGGCAGATATAATTGCTAATCCAAGTCGTGCTACCTAATTCCTCGTTTTTGGTATGTTCGGCTTGGCGATATGCCCACATCTGCCGAATTCCTCTAAGCAATGGAAAAAAGGGTGGAGATTTTTCAAGTGAAGTTCTTGAAAAATACTACCCGACCATTGCTTAGAGGAAAGCTTATTTTTTATATAGTCGAATCCAAAACCCAAAACCATGGTACAAGATAAGAGAGGAGAAAGTTGTTGTGAAAATAGTGTTTAAGATAGATATATCAAGGGTTTAAGAGGTTTTTAGGCATTACATGAGTCATGTAAGACTATTACACGACTCATGTAATGATGTTATATGAGTCGTGTAATTATAATTACAATGATTTATTGTAACGTTTTGTTTTTTACTCTTTACATCTATTACAACGATTCGCTATATTCTTTCTCCTGTTTAGGGAATCTTGGCGAAGACAACAGACTTCTCACCCCTCAGAAAGCCCTCTGAGCGTTTTTAACTTGTCCGCATACAAAAATACTTGGTGATCAAAACAAACGTCTTAAAAAGATTGTATAAGCCTTTAAAGAAGGTTATCCTCCCTTGTTTTTGGGTGTGAGGAAGTGGCTGGGGTGAAGCGAAGCGAGGGGCTAGCCCCTTTTAGTGTCATCAAAACATGAAGTAAGAGTTTATTCGTGAACAGTAGAATTAGGCGGTTCGGCAGGTACAATTGCTAATCCAAGTCGTGCTACCTAATTCCTCGTTTTTGGTATGTTCGGCTTGGCGACATGCCCACACCTGCCGAATTTCGGAATGCAGTGGAGGAAAGGTGGAGATTTTTTGAATGTTTTTTTTCAAAAAATACTACCTGACCATTGCATGGAGAAAAGCTCTTTTGATTATAGAAGAGAGTAAATCAAAGGTAAAAGTGGAATAAACCTATATATATCAAGGGTTTATAGAGTTTTGAGCACTTAACTTTTGTTTAGTCTTTACTTAACTTTTGTTTAGTGCTCGCTTAATTTGTTTTTAAGTATTTACTTTACTTATTATTTAGTATAAAATTTAAAATGTTAAGTGGATACTAAAATGAAAATTTAGTAAGAGGAGATTTACATTATGCCAAAATATGATAAAAATTTAGAATACCATGCAGATACACAAACACTAATAGGGGAAAGAAAGAGAGAATTAATAGATACACAAACAGGAGAAGTAATTCATGTAGACCAAATTACAAAAAGAGCCTATGGCGCTAAAAATTTTTGGAAAATGTATTTAATGGATTTCTTAACAGTTCTAGGGATCATAGATAATAAACAATTAGATATTTTTATTTACATAGCAGAAAATACAAATCAATCTAATAACTTGTTTATAGGAACGTACAAACAAATCTCAAAAGATGTAGGAGTTTCCGAGCCTACCATTGCAAAATTAATGAAAAAGCTTCAAGAAAATAACTTTATCAAGAAAAAGCAAAACGGCGTTTATCTTGTAAACCCTAATATCATGATGAAAGGCAATGATACAAAGCGCCAAATCCTCTTGAATTATTACGAAGAGGACAAACCTTTAAACTCTGTTGAAATCTTGAGGGGAAAACAAAAAGCATTACCAGAACAAAATTGTTCTTCAGAACCTCAATTACTCGAAATAAAAGAACATGAAGAATAGGAGTAGTACCATGAAGAAGTATATCGCTGAATTAAATTTTGAATACGAAGATGGTGATTTTCAAATCCCTTTAACCGCTATTCAATTACAAGCTATTTTTAAAGTTTTAGGCATGAAAATAGATACAGAGGAACAAAGTGTATCAGCCTATGGAGAAAATATGATAGCGAGATTTATGAGTGAGGAGTATCAAGAAAATCCGTTTCACTACAAACTTTCTAATAACCCTAAAATTATTGATGAACGCAAAAAATAAATAAAAAATGTTCCCTGCATACTGAAATACAGAGAACACCATGCTAAATAAGTTCCTAGGCCTATTTGCATGTCTCCAGTATGCAGGAACGTTTTATATAAATCAAACTAAATTACTGGAGGCTTTATTTATGAATTTAAAAAAGTATATTAACAACAAATTTATGGTTTACTGCTTTGAAATTGGATTTGAATCTGCTATTGCTAGGGTTCAACAGGAATTACAAGAAATAAATCTTAACCACTTTATCTACCAAGATTTATTTTTACGTGACCCAGAAAGTATTGCAAAGAAAACGGAAGAAGTAACAAATACATATCATGCCTTACTCAATAGAAATACTGAACAGTGGTTTTTCATATATAGAGCTAAAACATTAGATTTTCATAGTGCAAAAAAACTCTTTAAACAACTTGAAGAATTAAAATTACAATCGCAACATTAACATACAAAAGGTGCTGATCCACTACATGGATAGCACCTTTTTGTTATACCAATTCAGCATGTCTGCGTTTCGGAATTTGCTCCCATGCTATTTTTGTTTTTATATACTGTCCGTTTATAAAATCCACTTTGTAAGGTTCACCATCAAATAACATGATGTTATCTGTATCCGAAATCATAGGTAATACTGATTTTTTGGGTTCAACGCTCTCTTTCTTGAGAACGGCGTCGCCATTCTTCATAACGTTTTTTACGTTTTTGCTCTTCTCTAACATCTCTACCCGCTGCAAGACCGATTCCATCCATGATTGTTGGTTTTTCATTAAGTCTAGGGTTTGGCTCACTAACTCGACTACTATCGTGTTTTGCTCCGTTGATTTTCTCTCTAGTTCGCTCAACTTCGCTAGTAAATCGTGTTTCAGCATCTCTATTTGACGTATCTCTTTTTTGTTCTGTATTTCGTCTTTCAAACTCATCCTCTACACCTTCTTTCGTGTACAACTCCCCTAATTTCTTTCCACGTACTTTTTTATTTTCGTTCATATGGGTATATGTAATGGTTTTTCCTCGAACCGACACACCCACTCCATTTTCTTCTAAGTGCTCGGAAAACTCCTGAAAATTACTTGTCTGTTGCTTTGCCAAATCAACTACTTCTCTTACTTCATCTTTCCAGCTTCGCTCATT
>NZ_JAKUFX010000215.1:0-5052 GCF_022663635.1 Bacillus cereus group sp. BfR-BA-01356
CGAGAGATTCATAAGAAAACGTCATCCTTTCTAGTCTAGCTTTTTTAGAAAGAATAACGTTTTTTTACACTTGGGGGTAGTGAAGATTTTTAAGTTGATGGGCATGGGATCTAGGAACGCATGCACGATAAATATAAAAGCTGTCACAATGATTATCGAAACCCAATACTTTCTTTTTTCTAAAGCTACAATCATATCTTTCCCTGTTTCATCTTTATACTTCCATAGTACGTATAATAGCAATAATAAGCCAACACATGTACTCCCATGTTGCATATATTTATACAATGGAATACTGCGTAATTCAATTTGTAACAATGCTATTTTCATAACGAAATAGCCTGTATTATGAGTAAATGCATCCCAAACAACATGCGTGAGCATACCGAATAATGCAGAATAGCAAAATACAAAGAATTCTTTCCAGGTATGTAGCCCCCACCTCTCATCTATTGCATATGAATAATAACCAGCAAACGGTTTAGGCAAATGCGTTATAAACGGCTTTTTTAAAATGTAATGATATATGTATGCGATTAGAAATACAAGCGGTAAATTTAAATATAAGAACCCAAGCCATGTATGGCCAATAACACCATAGGGTCTAAAGTGCAAAAAATATTCAAAGTCAGGCGCCATACTACCTAATATAAGAGCCGTTACTGAAATATGTTTAGAGTGCTTTTTCGCAAAAGGAAGAACTGCTGCTGGATGTGCAAATGTAAACGGCATACTTTAACTCCTTCTCACATTTTCAATAGAATACCATATATCATAACGAGAGAATGGATCTTCATGCAATATTTATTTTCACATTGGAATATGATAGTTTAAATGATATAATCCACATAAAATATTCAGAAAACAAGAAGGGATTCAGGTGTCATTAACACTTGTATTTGCTGCCTTTTTAAATTCAAAATCCGTTATGAATTGAGGTTTATATATTGATTGACGTACCCTTTTTACAAAATGTCACATTAAAAAAAGAAAATATCCCTAGTTTTTCCGCATATCCTTACTGCTTACCCGCTATTCGAACATTACAATCACTAGCTTTCCATCCAAATGTAACATTCATTATTGGAGAAAACGGAACAGGTAAATCAACATTACTTGAAGGAATTGCAATTGCGTTAGGTTTTAATGCAGAAGGTGGAACGAAGAACTTCCGCTTTAGCACAAACGATTCCCATTCATCTTTACATGAATACCTTCGCATTTCAAAAAGTTTCAATACACCAAACGACGGTTTCTTTCTTCGCGCTGAATCATTTTATAACGTTGCTTCTTATATTGATGAAATAGATGCTGATAGAGAAGCACGTGGGAATCCGGTTATCAACTCTTATGGTGGTATCTCACTACACAAACAATCACACGGTGAATCATTCTTCTCATTATTTATGAACCGTTTTTCAGGACAAGGTTTATACATTTTAGATGAGCCTGAGGCAGCTTTATCACCAATGAGACAACTTTCCATGCTCATTCGAATGCACGAACTAGCTGAACAAGGTTCACAATTTGTTATCGCGACGCATTCTCCTATTTTAATGGCTTATCCTGAATCCACTATATATTCTTTAACACAAGAGGGAATTCACGAATCCACATTAGAAGAAACTGAGCATTACCAAACGACGAAACTTTTCTTTGAAAATCGCGATCGATTATTCCATCATCTATTTGAGTCGTAAAAAAAGAAGCAGCAATAGCTGCTTCTTTTTTATAGTGCTTCTATAAATAAGGCAACCCCGATACCGCCACCGACGCATAAAGAGGCAATTCCTTTTTCTAACCCACGTCTTTTTAATTCGTGAATTAAACTTACTGTAATACGAGCCCCTGTACAACCAATTGGATGCCCAAGTCCTACGCCACTACCGTTTACGTTCACTTTTTCACGGTCTAAGCCTAACTCTTTCTCTACAGCTAAATATTGAGCCGCGAAAGCTTCATTAATTTCAAGTAAATCTGCATCTTCCAATGACCAATCTACTTTTTCTAAACCTTTACGAATTGCTGGTGCTGGTCCAATACCCATAATTTTTGGATCTACTCCAGCTACTGAATATCCAACAATTCTAGCTAACGGTTGTAAACCTTTTTCTTTCGCTTTTTCTTCGCTCATTAATACTAGAACTGCACTCCCGTCATTAAGGCCAGATGCATTTCCAGCAGTCACTGATCCATCTTTACGGAATGCCGGCTTCAATCCAGCTAATTTTTCAGCTGTAATATCTGCACGTGGATGTTCATCCTTCGAAAATACAACTTCTTTTCTACGCTCTTTTATTGTAATAGGAACAATTTGATCGTCAAAGTATCCAGACTCGATTGCCTTCAGTGCCAATGTATGACTGCGAAGAGCAACTTCATCTTGTTCCTCTCTTGTAATTTCATATTGTTCAACTAAATTTTCCGCTGTTTCACCCATCATAATATGGTGAATCGGATCTTCTAACACTTCCCACACCGTATCACGAATTTCTCCGTGCTGTAGACGTTGTCCCCAGCGGTGCTGTTTCAATGCATAAGGGCTCGAACTCATCGCTTCTACCCCACCTGCAACAACAACATCACTTACACCTAATTGGATTTGCATTGCAGCTGACATAATTGCTTGCATACCTGAAGAACATTGACGTTGGATTGTATATCCCGTAACTGTGTCAGGAAATCCTGCCGCTAATGCAGCTGTTCTCGCCGTATTTGCTTCATCAGTTCTTTGAATACAATGACCTAAAATTACTTCATCAACTTCATGTGGTTCTACCCCGCCTCGTTTTACAGCTTCCTGAAGTACAGGAACAGCTAATTCTACTGGCGTTACATTTTTTAGCGCTCCTCCAAAAGTTCCAATTGGCGAACGAACTGCAGCTGTAATAACAACATTATGCATTTTGCACTTGCCCCTCTCTTATGTACCCTAGTCAGTTTTTAGGTGAAATTCCATAAGATGTATATCTATAACTATCATACTATAAACATACTAAAAAATCAAAATATTTAATATAATAAAAATAGAAGGAATTAACCTTCTATTCTGTCAGCGCATATAAAAACTTTTGTAAAATTTTCTCTGTCGTTTCATTCAATTTTGGCAACTTATCTACTGGAAAATATTGAAGTTTTAACCCTTCATGATCGAGCTTTAATTCCCCGCTCACATGATGTGCCTGATACAGATGAATAACATTGAAAATTTCATCGCCATTCGGATAACGGAAATATACTTCTTTTCCAGATAGAACACCAAGAAATTGCATTATTTTTGCAGTTAACCCCGTTTCCTCAAATAACTCTCTACGTGCAGTTTCTTCTGTCGTTTCGCCCAGTTCCATCGCCCCACCAGGTACACCCCAATCATATGTATCTGAACGATATTGAAGCAATACTTCTTGATTATCGTTTAATATAATAATTGCTGATCCTACGAGAATAAGCGGCCTTGTACCAACGACTTTTCGTAACTCTTCAATATACCCCATATGTAAATTCCCCTTTCCCTAACCTCCCTTATCATAACAAAATTTTGCTCTTTTTGTTCATGTAATTTTAAAGAAAAAAAGAAGCTTTCGCCTCCTTTTTTTCACCTTTATTTCTTAAAACTTTCATATTTTACAGCTTCAAAAGCTTCCTCAATTTCATCATTACGATAATGGACATATGTAAAACGCCCCAATTCTACTAATCTTGCTATTTCCTGTAACGCTTTATGCTGCTCATATGTTTCTTTCAGCTTAATATGTACATAAAACTTCATTAACGGATGTTCATATAAAGGTTCTCCCACCTCTACATATACATCTTCCACCCCTTGTACAACTCTTACATAACTCGCAAATTGATAAAGTGCTTCTCTGTCTGAAACGATTTTTAATGTATACATATATTCTCCCCCTTTCCTTTACTATATCAAAAAGATGATCACACTACGTTATAGAACTATGAAATTTTTTCGACTTGTCATCTATATATTCAATAAAGAAGGCGTTTATCCATACATGACATCTTTTTCCCACATATATTATAGGAAGAACTTTTTTCATTTGAGGTGTTCCTTATGGATCCATACGTCAATATATGTATTTGTATTACTCCCGGCGCCGATATTTCTGATGACCGCATCGCAAAAGATTTAGCTGTTGCAGAATCAATTTGGCACCCCATTACATTTCAAATTCAAGAAGTAATTGTATTAAATGAACTTTTCCGTTTTTTTGACCGTGAAATCAGTTATAAAAATTCCATTCAAAGTCAAGAAAAGCTGGCATCCTTTTTCCAAACATGTGTAAATGAAGCTCCTGAATGCGACCTTTATATTTGTTATATTGGCAGTGATTATTTCAAAGAAACAGCAGTAATTGCCTGCGCTTACTCTTTAGCAAAACAGCAACAACTTACAGGATATATCGTTTTAACAAACTCAGCTGCTCCTATGAAAAATATATATACGCTCGCTCACGAAATCGGTCATATCTTATTTACAAGACGTATTCACGGAAAACTTACTCATGCAGATCCTCATTCCCCAACTGGCTCGGAGCACCATCCTTCTCCAACCAATCTTATGTATCCGATAGTCCCTCGTCCAGAAAACGTTCATATTCATTCCTTATTAACAGCAGAACAAAAAGCGCTCTCTTTACAAAGCTCTTTATTACAAAGAAAAAAACAGTAACCCTCATGTTACTGTTTAAAACGACTTATTCCAATCAACAAACCAAATCCCGGCTGCTAGAAATAAAAATAGACAACTAAATGTAAATGTAATCCCTCTAAAAATCCCTATATAATATTTCTTTGGAAATAATTTTTGGTGTATCCAGAGCAGCCCTTTTCCAATAAAACCGAAGAACAGAATATAACCCGATGTGTCATCTAATAAAGTATCGAAATAGTCATCATGTACCTTTTTCAAAAAGGTAGTATAGAGCCCCATGCCCATCAACTTAAGAGTGAGCACAACCTGAGCTTTCGACTCATCGGATCAAAACATTCCTAAAATAAAAGCATACTCTTAAAAATAAGCATCTCAAATAAACC
>NZ_JAKUFX010000216.1:0-5044 GCF_022663635.1 Bacillus cereus group sp. BfR-BA-01356
TCGGCAACACTCTATCTACAAATTTAAGTATCTCATAAAAATAGATACTCTTGGGTTTATAGGTACATCCCGTCCCTAAAAAACCTAACTTAATCATACGAGGAGGTGTAATCGTATGGAATTTCTTTTGCAAATTTTGTTGGAAATTACAAAAACTATAGCTAGAGAAGGTATAGTTTTTGGATTTAAGAAATTAACGGCAAAAAAGCGCAAAAAGAAGACCACCCGTCTGCCTGCGAAGCGTGGGAAGTCTTCTTTTTGCGCAAATAAGCTTTAGTTGCAACCTTCCACCTTGCGGTAATTAGTTGCAGTGACGGGGTGTTGGAAGCACCTCGTCTACTTCATTTTATGCAAAACTTAGTTAGTTTATACTTCTATTTATAGTATAACAGTTTAGAAATGTATTTGTTAATAGTTTTATTTCTACTTTTACCTTGTATAGTAGGGAAGTAGGTTAGTATTGTCGGTTTTTGTCGGTAAGTCGATATATCTAGAAAATCGCTGATATATTCAAAAAATCGCCGGTATAATTTCATATACCGTTAAAACACCTCAAAAAAAAACGATTCGCATAATTTCAATTACCGCGAAATTCTCCCAGAAAAGAAAAAAAGACGCCACATAGCGTCTTTCCTACGAACGAAACGGAAATACAAGAATAATCGTCGTTCCTTTTCCGAGTGCACTATCAACGGAAATTGTTCCGTTATGAGCATGAACGAGCTGTTTTGTAATGGCTAGGCCAAGTCCAGTTCCGATGTTGCTTTCTTCTGTGTTTGTTCCGCGGTAATATCGTTCAAATAGAAGTTCTTTCGTTTTTTCATCCATTCCTTTTCCGTCATCTGAAATGGAGAGTGTAAAGGAATTAGCGTTTTGTGATAATTTTACGATGACAGTAGTTGTTTCGTTATTATGTTTTACAGCATTTACTAGTAAGTTTTCGATAATACGCTGGAACCATTTTTCTTCAATGAAATATTGAATTTTATTTGAGCTCGGTACGAATTCAATATTTTGATTTTGAAGTGTTGGATTATTAATAAATTGCAATAATACTTTTTGGACGAACTGATTGATTTCAACGTTTACGTGTTGGGCAGGAAGGCTGTTATTTTTTAATTGATACGTTAAGCTTAAATCATCAATTAATGTTGTCATATATTGAGATTTCTCTTTCATAACACTACCAAATTGCTGAATATCACGATCAGTCCAGTTATATTGATTCGATTCGAGTAATAATGCGTAGCCATATATAGAGCTAAGTGGTGTTTTTAAGTCGTGTGTTAGACCGGTAATCCATTCTTCTCGTGTTTGCTGGAGGACTTGCCTCATCGCATCATTTTTTTTGAGTGTAATAGAAAGGTGTTCTAGTGAACTTGTTACATCTCTAAACAAACGGAATGACCATTTTTCTTTACCAGATCGCCGGAACCTGACGGGTTTTCCTTTTTTACTAATAGGTTCTTCATACTTTCCACCAGCGATATTTTTAAGCCAGCGCATCGCATGTAATAACGGTTTCCCGAATTTATTACCGTACCAAATAGAAAGAATGACTAAATAAACAAATACGATAAGAAGGATTAATCCGCATCCGATGAGAAACTTCTTAGTAAATACATCTTCAATTTCGTCACCTGGATAGTAGTGCTCATTTTTTGAAGTTACAACGAGAAGGTTGCCACTATTTGCATCGTAAAAGCTAGACGTATTTTCTTTATGATTCCACGGTTCTTTTTCATTAAGGGCGATTTGTATTGCTGAAAATGTTTTTTTCTTTCCAGCTGGATAGGCAAAAACCTCTTCGCCATTTTGATTAAATATTTGAAGTGCTGCTTTTTCTTTAGACAGTAACTGTTTTTCTTGATCTGTTAATGTGAACGAATCCATCGTTAAAGAGGAGTGATCCTTTTGAATTGCTGTCAGTAACGCATTGCTTTTTAACATACCACCATAAATAACAAGTACTTTCTTTTCTTCTAATTCAATTTCCCAATATGTAAATTTATAATTACTTTCGATATGATGTTGTATATATGCGACTAAAGATGTCTTCGTATAAGCATTCGGAACATCATTTGGTGTATTAAAGTGGTAGAGGATTTTTCCGTTTTCATCTACAACTTGGAGCCAATCATTTTTCTCCTTTATTAAATCTTGCACTTCAGATTGTAACGAAATATGCCCATCTTCTGAAGAGATGTATCTTGAAATTGTAAAACTATCAGAATCTGGAATATTAGGTTCGTATAAAGTACTAGTAAGAAGAAAAATTAAATAAGTAAAAGCAGCAACTACAGCGATAAGTAATGTAACTAAAACAAAAACGTGTTGCATGATAAATTGAATAATAAGTCGTTTATTAAAATTCATATCGTCACCCTACTTTGTAACGAACTTATAACCAAGCCCGCGAACGGTTTTTATATATTCTGGTTTACTTGGATCATGTTCAATTTTTTCACGTAGTTTTCGAATGTGGACCATAACAGTGTTGTCATCGCCATTATAGGCAGGTGCTCCCCAAACTTTTTCGTATATTTCCTCTTTCGAAAATACGTAGTTCGGATTCTCGCAAAAGAAGAGTAGTAGTTGAAAGAGTTGAGCGGAGCATTCGACAATGTGCCCATCTACTGTTAGTTCTGCAGAGTGCTGATCAATTTCAAATCTTCCAAATGAAATCGAGTGTGATTTTTGTTCGTGTGGTACGGTTTGTTTCATATGTCTCCGAAGCTGTGCTTTCATGCGTGCTACTACTTCTAATGGATTAAATGGTTTCGTAATATAATCATCTGCACCGTATGAAAATCCGGATATTTTATCTAAATCAGATGCTTTTGCTGATAGGAAGAAAATTGGACAATCTGTTTGTTGGCGAATGATTGGACAAATATCAAAACCAGATTGTCCAGGAAGCATTACATCTAAAATAATTAAATCGTAATTGTTTTGCTTAGTTAGAGATAAAGCCATTTCAGCTGATGTTGCAGTTGTAATATGAGAAAAGCCTTCTTTTTCAAGAATGGTAGTTAGTAATTGTAAAATTGCTGTTTCATCATCAACGAGTAAAATATTTGCTTGGTACATAAACATCCCTCCTAATTTCCTCGAATATCATATCATCATTTTGTAACTTATGGAATTTTTAAGGAAATTTTAAGGTTTTCTTTCGCAAAAAATTAAGAATCAAATGATATGATAAAAGTAACATAGGGGAGGAGATGAGTGTGAACCCGTTTCAAGTGATGCGAGCTAGATATTTTTTAATTGTATTTGCACTATTAATTTTAATAGCGAGAAGTAGTGGCGATTTGCTAACAAGTATATTTCATATACAAAATTCTTCTTTTATAAATATTCTTATATTCTATATCCTTCCGATGGTATGGATTTCTTATGAGTATAGAAAGCACCACATTTCATTTTCATTATTTGTTAATAAAAATGAAACATTTAACTTGGTACAAGTTTTATACATTACGGTTATGTTATGCATGTTTAGTTACGGGTATCTTATTTTGTATATGTATAGTTTTGCATGGATTACACCGGACTTTATTATGAACGCCCTGCATGAACCAATTGTAGATAGTACTGGGGGATATGTATCTCAAGTCATTAGGGTCGTATTCATCGCACCAATTATCGGGGAATTTGTTTTTCGCGGATTTTTACTTCAACGTTTTGCAACAAAATGGGGAACGAGCATAGCGACCATCGTTGTAGCAATATTGTTTGCGTTGTTACATGTTGATTTCCTCGGTGCAGCCATATTCAGCATCGTATTGTCAATCGTATATATTCGTACGAAAAGTTTACTCATGCCAATTGCAATACATATGTTAAACAATGCATTTGTAATAGGTGCGTCTTTTCTAATAAGTAGAGAAAAAATTATGAGTTTTGCCGATTTCTCAAATTATACGACATTCTTTCCTGGACTTATTATTTTTATAACAGGATTAAACTTAGTACTTATCTTTTTATTTGTTAATCGCAAATATTGGAGTAAAGAAGTGCCGGTTATATATGCAGAGCAGGAAAAGAGCTTTTCAGATGTAGTCGGGAGTAAATAAGATGAAGAAGACGGTTGAAAAAATATTAAAAGACATTATAGATTCTACGTCTATTACAGATATGTGTGATAAAAGCGTTTGTCATTGGCTTCAACCTGTAGTAGATACGATTGTGTTTCCAGAGTATTACTTATTTTCTAGTACTCATTTAAAAGAAAATATTATTTCTCTTCTTATTGTGTTCGGGGTTTTACTAATATTTGGTCTAATTGTAGAAGAAATGATGAAGCGCATCTTCAGAAAGAATGAAGAGAAGTATATGTGGATTCATAAAGTATTCGAGAAAGTAATGGTGGCTTTCCTTTTGTTTTATGGTATAAAAACAATCATTTACTTTATAGCTTTGAAACATCATTAATTCGAAATTTGAAAGGGATGTATAAAATTATATGAATGAAACGATATCATCAAATAAGTTTTTTTATTTGATTTTACTTAGTCTAGTGTTAATAACGACAGTGAATGTTATTTTGCGCTGGGAGGAAGCTTATTTTTTCATGTATTTAGCGCTCCATTTGCTAGGGATTTTATGTATAAGTGGTGGAGTGGTTACTGAAAAAAAGAATGAAGAAAGCGTTAACTATATGTGTGTGATCGGTCTTGTTTTACTTTTAGCTGTACAAGGTATTATGAAATATAGTTCTTTCTCTTTACAAGATTTTAGTTTATTAATAGATGTACTTCCTTAAAGAGGCTTTTTATTTTATCTAAAAAGCAAGTAGGGTACGTGTTGGTTTGTAAGTGTGATCCTTATTACGGATTGTGAACCGAAGAAAGTGTTTAAAGATAGGTAAAACTCTTCTTATGTAGAAGAGTTTTTTTATGTAAATAAAAAGATCCAGAGCAATTCACATGCGCGACACGTTTCTCTATAAGCGTTTAGACGTGAAGTGAGAGTGTTGCTGAAATTTATCTTAAGCAACAATAACTAATATATCGAGAGTTGGAATGAAAATCGTCATGTT
>NZ_JAKUFX010000217.1:0-4671 GCF_022663635.1 Bacillus cereus group sp. BfR-BA-01356
TATTTGATTCACCTCCATTTCGGTATATGACTATTATACACCAAACGTACATTCGATAGGTAGTGGAGTAACACTTTCTGTATGTCGAACAATTAAGATGGCTTCCTGCCATCCCTTGTTCGAAGCCAATTCATCTCCCCCCTACTCACTGGGCTGTGCCCTCCACGCTCCTTGAGGAAGGAGTCTTCTTGGCTAAAATGATAAAACTACTTATCTTATTAAATTAAGTAGTTTTATGAAGTATCCCAGTTTATAGAGCAGGATAATTATAATTTCAAAATATAAAAACTTTTAGCCATTGTTATTTCATTACCTATGTTTAGTTCTGTAATCCCAGTTTTAGAATAAGTCTTTGTTGAAGAATGTATACAATAGAATATCAAGGTTCTATTAGATGAAATTCTGAAAAGTAAATTACGTACAGTGCTGGAGATAGAAGGTTTTTTAAAACGGCAAAAAATTAGATTAACATTAGACTGTGTGAACAAATTGAACTATAAATAAGCAGCTGCACTAGTAACAGTATTAAGGCTTATTTTGCTACTCTTCCATATAATGCTTCTAGAAGCTTTAATTTAAAAGGAATTCCATTTCTATTCGTACAAAATTGACACTCCTCCCCTAAAGTGGCCAACTAACGTCAGTAGGATTCTTGCTACCAAAGGCCAAATCCATTTCTTGTACCGCTGAAGTGTAAAGATTGCGGTGTGCCATCACCAATCCCACAACAGACCGTATAGTTTCGTAGGCTATGGTACTGTGATCATACCGTACAGATTGTTGGTTCTCAAATGTATTTACGTCTTTTGCATGACTATGAATAAAGTATACCTTGTTTTGCTATACAAAAACGATGAGTTCATCCCAAGTCTAAAGACGGACTAAAGTCCTGCGTAGGCTTTTCTATACCGTAAATTCTGTGAACGGTATTTTAAAATTGTGGTAACATGAGCCTAGATATAATATATTCAACAAATATCTTAGGATGCATGAGATATAGGACATTCCTTTGGCAAGGAAGTCTCTGCCCTTAATGACCGTGAAGCGTCTCATCCTAGTGAAAGGGATAGGTAATAATTATTGTTATTAAAATTCTGAATTTTATATATTTTATTTATACAAAGTAATTTGTTACTTATTTTATATTTTATTGTTAGAATGGATACCAAGTTGTAGGAGGTGATTTACATAATTACCAATATTATCTTTTCAATTTTAGAAATATGGAGGAGGGACGAGATTGTTAAGTAATATTTTTTTCTTTGATTAGATTTAGTAATATCATTAAAATTTATTTTTTTGTATATGATAATTAAAAAATAAAAAAGGATACACATAAAAAGGAGATGCTAATAAATGAAAATACCTTGTTTTGTTATGCGTGGAGGAACGTCAAAAGGATTATTTTTTTTAGATAAACATTTACCTTCAAATAAATCAATTAGAGATGAGGTTATTTTAAAAGCGTTAGGGGCAGGAAATGCTCGTGGTGTTGATGGGATGGGTACGTTAGATCCTTTATCAAATAAAATTGCAATTATTCGAATTTCCACTACACCAGGAATAGATATTGATTATTTATTTTTACAGGCGGATTTAAAGAGAAGGATATTAGACGATAGTGTAAATTGTGGGAATATAATTGCAGCTGTTGCTCCTTATGCAGTAGAGAGCGGATTGATTAAAGTCGGGTCAGGAAAAGAAACTATAACAATTAGAAATTTAAATACAAATGTAATTGTTGAATCAACTATAGCCACTAAAAACGGAAATGTTGTATATAACGGAGATATTAAAATTGACGGTGTTCCGGGTACAGGAGCTCCGATAGATTTGAATTTTAAAAATTCAATCGGCTCAGTTACAGGGAAGTTATTTCCTACAGGTGCAAAAACGGATGTTATTAATGGAATTAATGTATCTTGTGTCGATGTATCAGTGCCATTAATTATAATTCGAGCCAGTGAATTAGGAATTATAGGAAATGAAAGTCCAGATGTGTTAAATGCAAATAAAACATTTTTACATGACATTGATCTTATTAGAAAAAAGGTGGCTTGTCTTGCAAATTTAGGTGATGTATCAAATAAGGTCATCCCTAAGATTGCGGTAATTTCAAAACCTAGGGAATCTGGCACTATTACATCAAGATATTTTATTCCTCACCAATGTCATAGCACTCATGCAGTAACAGGATCGCTCGCATTATCAGCAGCCATAAAAATTAATGGTACAACTGCATACCATGTTGCAAAAAATAATGATTTAAATAAAATGAAAAAATTGAATCAAATTATAATCGAACACCCAGCGGGGAAAATTCAAACAGAATCAGTTATTGAGGAGTCATCTAATGGATATGTAATTAAGAAATCTAGTATTACACGAACAGCAAGGTTACTTTTTAAAGGCGAATTAATAATACCTTGATCAATGCATTGTTTTTCTTGATATAGTTTTAATGGCACATTTTTTAAGCACCGAGAAATTTAAAGAATAACGTTTCTCGGTGCTTATATTTATTAAGGAGGCTTAAATTAAATGGATAATCTTAAAAAAGCGACATTTTTTATGGTTCTTTCAGGAATTAGCTTTTCACTTTCTGGATTTTTTGCAGAACATGCTATTATATCAGGAGATTTCTTTGTAACTTTAACAGCAAGGTTTTTTATTCCTTTTCTATTCTTAGTCCCTTTTATTATAAAAAGAATGGGGAAAATTTCATTTTGGAGTAATAGTTATAAACAATTACCTCGAGCTTTTTCTATTACATTTTCACAGGCATTATTTTTTTTATGTGCAGCTAAAACCTCACTTTTCATAGCAATGGTTTTATATAATACAGGTCCTATTTTTATCTGTCTTATTACCCTTTTTTCAAAGACGAGACGTGCGACAAGAGCAGAAATATTGGCAGCATTTGTAGGTTTTTTTGGAGTGTTTCTTGTTTTAAAAACCGGTGGTATTGATTATGAATCATTCCTTTATTTGGGGGTAGGTTTACTTTCAGGATTATCCTTAGCATTTTCACAATTTTTTTTACATAGAAGTGCACAGACGGATGATAATCTATCCATTATGGCCTATACATACCTATATGGAACAATAATATCGGGTGTACTCTCTGCATGTTTTTCAAAGGGGAATTATATTGGTGTATTTACGAATAGTACAATGGTACTAGTATTTTTATTTTTAATGGCAATGGGAAGTTTAGGGAATCAATGGTTTAGAGGAAGGGCGTATAAGTTAACTACGAGAATTTCAAATTTATCTGCGTTGTTATATTTAAACATTTTGTTTTCACTGTTACTAGATATATTGTTTAATAATAGTATTCCATCAGTTATTCAAATTACAGGTGCTATTTTTGTGATGGGTAGTGCTGCTATTCCAATTATAGTACGTGTAAATAAACAGCAAACAGAACAAAGAAGGGCAGCAAGTTCATAAAAAATAGAGTAGATAAAAGGTTTCCTTCCACAAAAACATGTAGCAGTTGTGAAAGATATGTCATTGTCTGAACAAGTATATTCTTGTATATACGGTGCAAATCTTCATAGAGATTATAGTGCAGTTATTAACAACAATGAAGCAATAAGCCTATTAGCATGAATATTAATAAAGTAGCCTTTGGAACAAGAGATTTAGTTCGACCGTCTTAGGATGAATTTCTTAGCTATTAAAAGCAAAGACTAATCGAGATGAACTCACTTCGAACAGTTTGTTAGAAAGCCAAGTGGCGAATAGTAGACCTGACCTAGATTCGAATATTCATTAAATTTAGGATGTTATAGAGAAAAACGTTATATTTATGTATATTTTTGGAAGTTCCTGTGTTGTAATTCACTTTGTGAAGCATTCTAAAGTTCATCTCTTTACAGTTTTTTACCTTATTATTCTCTATGTATAATACTATTGACGAAGAGAGTGTATATCCTCTCTTCTTTTTTTATCATTTTAGCCAAGAAGACTCCTTCTTCAAGGAGCGTGAAGGGTCCTAGCCCAGTGAGTAGGTGGGAGATGAATTGGCTTCGAACAAGGGATGGCACACAGAAAGTGTTACTCCACTACCTATCGAATGTACGTTAGGTGTATAATAGTCATATACCGAAATGGAGGTGAATCAAATAATGATGAATAAAGCCTATAAGTTTCGTATCTATCCAAATCAAGCACAAGCAATTCTAATCAACAAAACGATTGGTTGCTCTCGCTTTGTATTCAATTATTTCCTATCTCTATGGAATCACGCATACAAAGAGACAGGAAAAGGTTTGACATATGGTACATGCTCTGCCAAACTTCCTGTCATGAAGAAAGAGTTTGTTTGGCTAAAAGAAGTGGATAGTATTGCGATTCAGTCGTCTGTTCGTAACCTTGCGGATGCTTATACACGCTTTTTCAAAAAACAAAACAGTACCCCGTGTTTTAAATCTAAGAAGAACAACGTACAATCTTATACCACAAAACAAACAAATGAAAACATTGCTGTTGTAGGAAACAAAATAAAGTTGCCGAAACTAGGTCTCGTTCGATTTGCCAAAAGTCGCGAAGTAAAGGGGCGTATTTTAAATGCTACAGTTAGACGTAACCCTTCTGGCAAATACTTTGTGTCATTGTTAGTTGAAACAGAAGTGCAAGAACTTCCGAAAACACAATCTTACATTG
>NZ_JAKUFX010000218.1:0-4646 GCF_022663635.1 Bacillus cereus group sp. BfR-BA-01356
ATTTTACATAAAATACTGGTCTAGTTTCGTGATGTCTTTTTTAAGCAATTTGTCCTTTGATAACTTCAAAAGATATTATTTTTCAGTTGACATACTACCGCAGGTCTTTCCAAGCACCCTTTTTCTATATGTATGCCACAATATAGTAAATATTAAACGTATTCTTTCATCCTTGAAAAAATGCCAATAAAAAAGGAATCTACGTCGACATAGATTCCTTTTCTGTAATCACTTTTTTTTCATCATTTTTTTTAATACAAAATAACCAAGTGCACAAACAATAGCAGCAAGTGCAAAGTATTTCACATATGGCCCCGCAACTTTATTAATACTTTCCCACTCTGTTCCTAATTTAAAACCTAAATATACAAACACAATTGACCACGGAATAACAGCTAATGTAGTTAGCGTAATAAACTTAGCATGTGACATTTTCGCAATACCCGCTGGTATCGAAATAGCATGACGCACAACCGGAATAAAACGTGCGGTAAAGATAACGCCAGTTCCATAACGATTAAACCAATCTTCAGCATAATCAATATGTTTCTTCTGAATTAAAATATATTTTCCATATCGCTCAAGAACAGGTCTTCCTCCATATCGACCAATCCAATAAATGAATAGTTGTGCAATTACACCACCAATTGTACCGAACGCGACAGCGCCCCAAAATGTAATGCTTCCTGTTGATACTAAATAACCTGCATAAGACAATACGATTTCACTTGGAATAACCTCTAGCATTAATCCAAGCATAATTCCCCAATAACCAAGTCCTTCTAAAAAAACTAAAACCGAATGAATCAACTCTCCTAACATCATTTACCTCTCTTTACTGTTTTCATTACAAAAATAAAAGTACAAGCAGGAAATATCTTGTACTTTTATTTTTTTCAATTTAGTTAGTCTTCGTATCCCACTTAAAGATTTTATTTAAGAATTTATATACATTCTTCGACTCTTTTGTCAGAAGTGGGCCTAAAATGGATAGTATAAGCACGTATAGTGCTGAGAATGGTTTCAGTACTGACATTAAGCCACCGGCGATACCGATATTAGCCATAATGATGGAGAACTCTCCTCTTGAAACGATTGTTAATCCGATATTTGTTGATGCTTTATGAGATAATCCAGCTTGTCTTCCTGCGATCATTCCTGCTACAAAGTTACCGATTATCGTAAGAAGGACAGCACCTAACGTTAACCATATCGCTCCGCCTAATGAGAACGGATCAATACTTAACCCGAAGCTGAAGAAGAAAATAGCTCCGAAAAAGTCTCTAAATGGAACAACAAGATGTTCAATTCGGTCACTATGCTCTGTCTCAGAGAAAACTAATCCTAGAAGAAGTGCTCCAATTGCTTCTGCAACGTGAATTGTTTCTGAAAAACCAGCAATGAAGAATAAAGAAGCAAATACTACAATAATAAAGATTTCATCTGAGCTAATATTGAGCAATTTATTTAATAACGGCGTAGCCTTTCTAGCTACTATAAAGAATAGAAGCATATATCCTAAAGCAATTCCAATTGAAGTAAGGGCACCTAAGAAGGAAGCGTGATCTCCAAGTACTAAACCAGAAACAACTGATAAATATACAGCAAGGAATATATCTTCAAACATAATAATTCCTAAAATTAATTCGGTTTCATTATTACCAGTTCTTCTTAAGTCCACTAACACTTTAGCAACGATAGCGCTAGAAGAAATCGTAATAATACCCGCAATAATTAAGATTTCTAGTAATGGGAATCCCATTATAAATCCGTATAACAAACCAAGTGAAAAGTTAATTAAAATATAAATCGTTCCGCCAATCGCAATAGAGCGTCCAGATTTAATTAGTTTTTTCATTGAAAATTCTAATCCTAGATAGAATAGAAGGAATAGAACCCCAATCCGTCCAAGGAAGGAAATTACACTTGCACTTTCAATAAATTTGAGATCGATAACACCTATTGTCGGTGCATGCGGTCCTACTAACATTCCAAGAACGATTAGAAAAGGAATTACTGAGAATTTAAATTTTCCAGCAATTACTGCTGCAATTGCCACTAAAACTAAAGCTGTACCAACTTCAAAAATTAACGTATCCATCTAATCAGTCCCCCCTATTTGAAAGTAATTTATTAATGATTTTTTTAATTTCTTCTCTCTCACCTGAAACTACAAGCATATCTCCTTCTTCAATTACTGTTTCTGGTCCTGGATTAAATAGCTTCTTCATGTTCTTCTTCATAACTGCGATTATGGTTACGCTATATGTTTTTCTTATTTCAAGATCGCCAATTGTTTTTCCGATTGCTGGAGCTGTATTCTCCACTTTGAACCACTCAATCGCTAAACCTTCAAAAACCATCTCAACATTTTCTAACGCCCTAGGCTTATATACCATTCCACCTAATATTGCCGCGATTTGTCTTGCCTCTGAGTCACGTAGTGAAATACTTGAGATGCTTTCTTCATGGTCTGAATCAAAATGATACATTTCTCTACGACCATCATCATGAATGACAATTACCATCTTTTCATTACCTTTTGTAACGATTTGAAACTTATAACCAATACCCGGAAGTTCACTTTCTCTAATATTCATTTTTAGCTCCTCCATAACTTATTTATTTTAATTTTCTGTTTTTCTGTCTTTTATTCATCCAATCAGCTTTAGAAATTCTAACCACTCAGGATATTTGTGATTTGGAAATCTTTTATTGTAATAATAAGTGGACCCTAAAAAGATACTTAAAGATGTAATGATAAAAAATATATTACTTCTCATTTTCAAACTCTCAAGGCTTACTTTCCATAAAGAATCTTCTTTCAAATTATCCCCACCTTCTCGCTTTACATTTAGTTTTTTAAAATGTAAATAATTCTAAAAATATTACGATGTAACATAATCATAACACAAAAATGACTTAAGTAACATAATTTTTTAGAAAAATTGATTCTCGTATATTTTTTGCATATAATTTTCTTATTACGAAAAAAAGGAAGTGTATTATATGGTTGATATCTTTAGCAGATTCCTTGAGGTAACGAATAATATTTTATGGTCATATATTCTTATTGCAATGCTAATCGGCTTCGGTCTTTACTTCTCTTTTAAATTAAAATTTGTCCAAATTACTCATTTCAGTGAGATGGTCAGCTTAATTAGTAAAGGGTTTAATCGAAAAGAAAAAAAGAAAGATAGCATCTCCCCATTCCAAGCATTTTGCTTAAGTGCAGCAGCACGTATCGGTATCGGGAACTTAGCCGGTGTAGCATTAGCAATTTCAATGGGTGGACCTGGCGCAATATTTTGGATGTGGTTTATCGCCATTATCGGAGCAGCTACTAGTTTTGTAGAATGTACACTTGCGCAAATTTATAAAGTAAAAGATGGAAGTAGGTTCCGTGGTGGACCAGCATATTACATGGAAAAAGGGTTAAACAAACGCTGGATGGGCGTCTGGTTTTCACTTCTTATTACAGTTGCGTACGGATTAATTTTCAATTCAGTGCAAGCAAATACAGTAACAATAGCGTTTGAAAATGCTTTTGGACTAGAGCGAACAATCGTAGGAGCTCTATTAGCTTTATTAGTTGCAGTTATTATTTTTGGTGGCATTAAGAGCATTTCACGTATTACAGAAATGATTGTTCCGCCAATGGCAATCGTTTATATCGGCGTGGCTATTTTTGTCGTTATTAACAACTTCAGTATGTTACCAAGCATTTTCATGGAAATCTTTAACGGTGCATTCGGTTTAGACCAAGCTATCGCTGGTGGTATTGGAGCAGCAATCAAGTTCGGAATTCAGCGCGGTTTATTCGCTACGGAAGCAGGAATGGGTAGCTCTCCTAATGCAGCCGCAACATCTGATGTATCTCACCCTGTAAAACAAGGGCTTGTTCAAGCGTTAGGCGTTTTCGTAGATACATTCTTAGTATGTACATCAACAGCATTTATCGTATTATGTTCTGGGCTTTACAAAGGATCAAATTTAGAAGGTATCGAATTAACACAAAACGCATTAAGTTCACAAATTGGACCGTGGGCAAGCACTTTCTTAGCGATTATTATTTTCCTATTCGCTTTCAGTTCACTTCTAGGAAACTACTATTATGGTGAAACAAATATCGCATTCATTAAAGAAAGCAAAACATGGCTAATGATTTATCGCGTTGCAGTTGTCGGAATGGTATTCTTCGGATCAATCGCTGCTCTTAAAACAGTTTGGAGTTTAGCTGATTTATTCATGGGACTAATGGTATTCACAAACTTAATTGCCATCTCATTCCTTAGCAAATTTGCTTACGCTGCATTAGTAGACTATTTGAAGCAAAAGAAACAAGGAAAAGATCCTGTCTTCGTTGCAAACTCTATCCCTGGCTTAAAGAATACAGAGTGCTGGGATGGGCAGGATGTAGAAGAAAAACAAAAAGCCGTTTAACAAATAAAAGCGGAAGTGGCTCGTTCAGAACAGGAGGGTGTTGGAACTCCTGATTACGAGGCGCTTTTTGCCTCAAATGAAGGAGTGAAACAACCGACTGGTCTAGTCACCGGAGCTGGATATTAATTAAAAGCGGAGGTGACTTGCTCAGAACAGGAGGGCATTGGAGCTCCTGACGAAGAGGCGTTCTTTGCCTCACAGGA
>NZ_JAKUFX010000219.1:0-4584 GCF_022663635.1 Bacillus cereus group sp. BfR-BA-01356
TATTTTACATAAAATACTGGTCTAGTTTCGTGATGTCTTTTTTAAGCAATTTGTCCTTTGATAACTTCAAAAGATATTATTTTTCAGTTGACATACTACCGCAGGTCTTTTGAGTCTTGAAATTCTAAAAATACATAAAAAAGGACACACCTATGGCATATGTATGCGTAGGTGTGTCCTTTTGCAAGATAGTTTTAGAAGTATTTTGTTAATTTCATCATATCATAGTTCCTATTAATTTTATATATGAAATTTAAGATTTTATGATATTATTTCTTTTTATTCATTATAAATGTAATACGTTGTTTTTGTACATCATAGGTTAATTTTGCATCGAATTTTTCTCCGGTTTTCTTACTTTCAAATCCTGAGATTGTATCGGTCATATTCTTCTCTAATAACTTTTTTACTTGTGCGCTAGTTATTTTCTTTTTCAAAATGCTTCCAGACACAATGAATTCGCAAGGATTTTTGTAATGTTCACATAAATAAGTAGTTTTTCCTACAATTACCCTTCCTTGGCACAAAGGACATTTCCCTATAGTACGATCATCCGTTGTTGGACGTTCAAAACAAATGCTAAGATCTTCTTTTAATCGGATAGCTGCAGTGAATTCTCCGTACTCTCCTTTAAAACCATGAATGAAGTCAGTAACGCGATTCTTCAATAATTTCTTAATCTGGCTATCAGATAATTTCTTTTCTTTAATTTTAGCTGATATCGCAAAATTACATCCGTTTTGATATTCTGAACACCCAAAAAACTTATCACGGTTTAAAATGTGTCCCTTTTGACACTTTGGACACTGACCTAGCGATAATTCTTCAACTGTAGGCAAATTAAAGCTTACTTCACCATTTATAAATGCTAGATAAGCAGAAAACTCTTTGCCATTAGATTTAAATCCTTTTATAACGTCCGTTTTGTTCTCTTCAAACAGTTTTTTTACTTGCACTGTAGGAATTGTTTTGTCTTTAATTTTCTTAGGCAAGCCAATGTTACAGTTCGGATGATTGCTGCACCCGAAAAACTTTCCTCTATCTAAAATTATTCCATTTCCACAAGGGCATTGGCATACTTCTATTTGTTGCTTCCAGGTTTCTATTAGATTATACGAAACTGTATCAGGAATTCTTATAATCTCTTGTGTTATTTTTTGTACAAACGCATTTGTTTGTACAATGAAGTCTTTATAACTCATTTCATTCTTTTCAATACGGTGTATCATTCCTTCCATTTCTGCTGTGTACAGTGGATCTTTAATTTGCTGAACAGGAAATTGTTCAATAAAGGCACGGCCAATTGGAGTTGTAATAATTTTTCCCTTTTCAATGTCTATAAAATTCTTCTCGTGTAAAGCCGGAATAAAAGCCGCTTCTGTTGCTACGGTTCCAATTCGTTTTCCTTTCATCAGCTCTTTTAAATGTTCATCATCAATTTTACGACCAGCCGTTTCCATAAAAGCAAGAATTGAGCTTTCTGTGTGTAGAGCAGGTTTCTTTGTTTTGGATTCCAGCAACTCAAAATCATAGATTTGAAGTTCTTGTCCTTTCTGCAGGATAGGAACTTTAAATGTTTCCACACTTTCTTCCTCTACTTCCTCTTGGAACACTTCTAGGAAACCTTTTTCTCGAAGCACACTTTCTTTTATTTGATAGGTATTTCCCATTGCATCAATAAGGGATACATCTCTTACCAGGTACACTGCAGGACGCATGAAATTGCCCACAAAACGTTTTACCACGAGACTGTATAGTTGTTGTTCAATCTCTGGACGACCTTCCTCTTGATATTGTTTAGTCGTCGGTATAATGGCAAAATGGCTTGATACAAGATCATCATCAAATGTTTTGTGTTTTATATCAATGGCGTCAATATCGACGGATTGTACCAGTAAAGAATAACGACTCTTAGCTAGCGCCTGCATAACACCTTTTACTCGTTCCACTTGTTCTGTAGGTAAATGCCTAGACGAAGAGCGTGGATAGGTTATAAAACCTTCTTCATACAAGTTCTGAATGTATTTTTTTGCAGTTTCAGCATTAATTTGTAATTGTGCATGGGCATCTTTGTACAAGTCTGTTAAGTTGTATAGCAATTTAGGATTTTGCTTCCTAGTGCCCTCTTTAAATTCCTCAACCGTGAGATATTGACCTTTTAGCTTCTCCCCTAAACTCCTTAATGGCGATGGGTTTAACACCTGATCTTCTGTTTTCATAACTGGAGTGAGTCCTAAATTTGTTACTAGCTGCAGATGATAATAAGACTGTTCCTTATAGTTTTCAATTGCTAACTCACGTTGACGGATCTCATGTAGCAAACACATTTGTACACGGCCAGATGCCAATAGGAATTTATTTTGCGCTAATTTTGTGGTGCATCCCCTGGTTATATTCATCCCTAATAGATAATCTAAATACTGCCTTGCTTTAGCAGAATAAGCTAGTCCATCATACTTAGACGCGCTTTCTAATCGATTGAGAGCTGCTTCGAGTTCTACAGCTTCAAAAGAGGATTTATATACGCGAGATTGCTTTTTATTCACACCTGCGTATTCGTACACTTCCCTATAGATTAACTCTCCCTCGCGGTCCGCGTCACATATGTTCACGGCATGGTCAACATCAGGTCGCTGTAACAGTTTAACAAGGATTTGTAGTTGCTCTGCATTTTCTTGTATCACCTTATACGATGGTTGAAAAATTAAGGGTAAATGTTCTAACTGAAACACTTTATACTTTGGATCCATCTCTTCCGGATTTTTCAGTTCCAGTAAATGTCCACGGCACCAACTGACAATATAATGATCATTTTCGTAATAACCGTAATAAGGTTTGCTTCCAATGTACTTTTGTGAGTGTCGGAAACGTGGCGATTTCATAATTTCATTGGCCACTTTCGGCTTTTCCGCAATAAATAACGTTTTTCCCATACATTTTTCCTCCTCAAACAAAAAAGGACACACCTACGCTATGGTTATGCGTAGGTGTGTCCTTTTGCAATATGATTTTTTAGTATTGGATTAATTCAATTATAGCATAATACTTCCTTTATGCAATTCATCATTTGTTAGTTGCACCTCCGTATATAATACACAATAATACAAATAAAATATTCAGAATTTAATATATCAACTTACCCAAAATTTAACCTAGTGTAATAACATGATAATATGAATATATATATAATTTCAAAAAGTGGGAGATTCTAGGAATACAAAAAATCTTTCTGTCATTTTTTGTATAATTAGGTTTATATGTAAGGGTTTGGTAATCGAACATAACATTCCAATTGATAGCAAAATATTACAATATTTTCAAATATAAACTACAATGTAATAGGAATCTAAAATATTCCAAATTACAATAAAAAGGTGGTTTTATAATGAAAGTTAAACAGATTTCAGCAGTTTTAAGTGGTGCATTATTACTTGGTAGCCTATCGCCTAGCATTTCTCAAGCCGCAACAGAAAAACAAACAGCAGTAAAAACAGAGCAAGTACAAGAAAATCAAAGTAATAAATTTATTCCCATTCAAACAAACGAACAATTTAATTAAACACTTAACACAACAAAAACATTTACTCCATATGTAAAAGTAAATGCAGAAGGACTTTTATATATTAATGCAACAGCAGATGAAATTGGTATAACAAATGAGGAATATCAAAACTTCTTAAATGGATTAAACTTAGAAAATGAATACATTAAAAAAGGATATTTCACTCTAGAAAAAGATGAACAAGGAAACCCTGGAAAACTTTCCACAACACAAACACTAAATTCATATGTTAATAATGACCTAAGCCAATTCAAAGAATTACAATCTTCTTCAGCTGGTTTTTATGGATGGGGATTCGGATTAAAACTAAGTAATTCTGAAACTCAATCACTAGCTGAAGCAATGGCATGGGGTAGTGCAGCAATTTGGGTTGCAGCCGAATTAGCAGCAGCTGGATATGTAACAATACCAGCTTCAGTCCCATTAGGATTAATTGCGGCTATAGTTGGACTTGGAGCTGCTACATTAGCTGTTGTTAACAAAGGAAAAGGCGTTACAGTTGGAATTACGTGGACAGGACACCCACACATACACCGTAACTAATAAATTGAAAAGGAGAACGATTTATGAAAAAAAACATTCGATTATTTGCATCTATAATCGTACTCTTAGGTCTTAGTTTATATAATTTGGTACCTAATTTACTGATCAAGAAATCAATTTTAATTATACTGATCCTGATTTGTATAGCAGTTAGTCTAGAATATATTTTCAACAAAGAAAAATACACCTACTTAAATAAAAACCTATTAATCTTTTTAAAAATAATTCCCTTAGTTGTAGCATTTTTTATAACATGGCTTTTCTTTTTAATAAGTGCTACATAAAACAAGAAAGAACCCTTTTTTATCTAAATAGGGTTCTTTCTTGTTTCCCTCAAATGTAAAGGCAACATTCTTGGGGATTTTCATAATAAACAATCATGACTTTACAGTCCCACCCATATATGAAAAGAGGTGGGACTATTTATTTTCCAAGCTTTCCATACTGGTTATATAGATGGATACTTTAGTACGTGGCTT
>NZ_JAKUFX010000220.1:0-4510 GCF_022663635.1 Bacillus cereus group sp. BfR-BA-01356
AGGAGGTGGTCGGCAACACTCTATCTACAAATTTAAGTATCTCATAAAAATAGATACTCTTGGGTTTATAGGTACATCCCGTCCCTAAAAAACCTAACTTAATCATACGAGAGAGGTGAGTGGAATGGGTGAAGATAAGAAATTAGGGTTGTTTACACTAACGGCTCTTGTAGTTGGGTCTATGATTGGCGGTGGAGCCTTTAATTTAGCGAGTGATATGGCAAAAGGTGCTGGTGCTGGAGCCATTATTATTGGCTGGGTTATAACAGGAATTGGGATGATTGCACTCGGATTATCTTTTCAAAATCTAACTGTAAAACGGCCAGATTTAGATGGTGGTATTTTTAGCTATGCAAAAGCAGGGTTTGGTAATTTTATGGGGTTTAATAGTGCGTGGGGATACTGGCTATCTGCTTGGCTTGGGAATGTAGCTTACGGTACATTATTGTTTTCTTCATTAGGATATTTCTTCCCGATCTTTGAAGGCGGTCAAAATGTAGAATCCATTATTGGTGCAAGCGTATTATTATGGTGTGTTCACATGTTAATTTTACGTGGAGTTCAATCAGCAGCCCTTGTGAATTTAGTAACTACAATCGCGAAATTAGTACCTGTATTTGTATTTATTGTCATAGGAATCTTTGCGTTTCATATTGATACGTTCTTAGATGGATTTTGGGGGCAAACTGGTTCTTTTTCATGGGGAGCAGTTGGCAGCCAAGTTAAAAGTACAATGCTTGTAACTTTATGGGTATTTATTGGGGTAGAAGGGGCTGTTGTTTTATCCAGTCGAGCAAAAAATAGAAGTGATGTAGGGAAAGCAACCGTTATTGGCTTAATTGGTACACTCATCATTTACATTTTAATCACATTATTGTCTCTTGGACTTATGCAGCAAGCAGACATTGCAGGTTTGAAAAATCCGGCTATGGCTTATTTGTTTGAAAGTGTTGTTGGAAAATGGGGTGCTATCTTTATTAATTTAGGTTTAGTCATCTCTGTATTAGGTGCTTGGTTAGGTTGGACTTTGCTCGCTTCTGAAATTCCATATTTAGCGGCTAAAGATGGAGTATTTCCAAAATGGTTCGCAAAAGAAAATAAAAATAAGGCTCCAGTAAATTCATTATGGATAACAAATGGTTTAATACAAATATTCTTGTTAACATTCGTCGTTTCTGATCAGGCGTATAACTTTGCATTCTCTTTAGCATCTTCAGCTATTTTAATCCCATATGCTTTTTCAGCATTTTATCAACTGAAGCATAGCTTAAAGTCTGAAGAAGCAGATCGAAATAAAAATATAATAATTGGCTTGATCGCAAGTATTTATGGCGTGTGGTTAGTTTATGCAGCCGGTTTAGAGTATTTATTATTAACAATGACTTTATATGCGCCAGGTATTTTTATTTTTTACAATGTTCAAAAGCAAAAGAGTTCGAAGCAAATATTTACTCGAGTGGAATTAGCATCATCCGTAGCAATTGGTGCTTTAGCATTCTTTGCGATTTATGGATTAATTACAGGCAGTATTACTTTATAAAGCGCTGTGAAAGCGAAATCAACTGGAGGGCTGGAATATGGCACGAAGAAAAATTGTAGTTGCACTAGGGGGAAATGCGATACAGTCTGGAGAAGCTACTGCGGGAGCGCAGCAAGAAGCGTTGGAAAAAACGGCAGAACAACTTGTGAAAATAATGGAAAATGATGTGGATATAGTAATTGCGCATGGAAATGGCCCACAAGTGGGGAATATTTTATTACAGCAAAAAGCTGCAGAAACGGAAAAGACACCTGCAATGCCATTAGATACTTGTGGGGCAATGAGCCAAGGGATGATTGGATATTGGATGGAAAATGCGATTGAAAAGGCATTAAAAAAACGGAATATACAAAAAGATGTAGCAACGGTTATAACGCGCGTTGTTGTGGATAAAAAAGATGAGGCATTTAAAAATCCAACTAAACCAATTGGTCCTTTTTATACAGAAGAAGAGGCCAGAAGATTAATGGATGAAACAAAAGCAGTGTTTAAAGAAGATGCTGGTAGAGGATGGAGACGTGTTGTTCCATCACCGAAGCCTGTAAGTATTCATGAACATAAAGTGATTAATTCTTTGGTGGAAGATGGAAACATAGTGATAGCTGTTGGCGGGGGTGGAATTCCAGTAATTGATTCCGAAGAAGGATTAAAAGGAACTGAAGCGGTTATCGATAAAGATTTCGCTGCGCAGAAATTAGCAGAATTAGTAGATGCCGATACGCTCGTTATTTTAACTGCAGTTGATCATGTGTATGTAAATTATAATCAACCGAATCAAAAAAAATTAGAGCATGTCACAGTGAATCAATTAGAAGAATATATTGAAGAACAACAATTTGCTGCGGGAAGCATGCTTCCAAAAATTGAAGCTGCTATTAATTTTGTTAATACAAATCCAAAAAGAAAAACAATTATTACGTCTTTAGAAAAAGTATATGAAGCACTAGAAGAAAAAGCTGGTACTATTATTTCAAAACAGAATGTATGCATGTATGTTTAAATTATTATGTATGCTACTTAGTAGTAAAAAAAGAATGAGGTTAATAACTTCATTCTTTTTATTTATTAATATTTTTTGTACTCATTGTTCATAAAGTTTTCATGATGAAATCTGAATATATAAGTTAATTATGATAAAATTCAAATTGAATACGCTTTCTTGATTTTTCGCTCCAACATACAGCAAGAGAGAGGGAATTTTATGAATAGACGGAACGTAGTGAAAGACTTAAAGCAGTTCGAATTATTTGCTCATTTAACAGAAAAAAAATTGAAAGGCTTAACAGAGTTTGTTTATTGGCGAACTTATAAAAAAGGTCAATTTTTATTTTTAGAAGGGGATTCAAGGGAAAGAATTTACTTCATGTTAGATGGTTTTGTAAAGTTAGAGCGGGTTAATCAAAATGGGAACTTATTATACGATGACTATGTAAAGCGGTATTCTATTTTTCCTTATGGTGGTATGTTTACAGACAGAGGATATAACTATACAGCAGAAGCAATGACGGATGTGGAGGTATATTATATTCCAACGGTAATCTTTGAAGATATGGTAAAATCCAGCAGAACGCAATTGATGTACGTTGTTCAGCAATTATCATCTATATTAAAATTGAATGAAAATCGAGTGCAAAATATTACAATTCCTAATGCACAAGATCGTGTTATCCAAACGTTAAATTATTTAATGCAGGATTTAGGAGAACAGAGTGGGGAAAAGATTGTAATTTCATGTCCACTTACAACAATTGAAATATCCAAAATATCTGGAACATCTCGAGAGACAGTTAGCAGCGTATTAAAACAATTAAAAAATGATAGCATTGTTACAATTTTAGATAAAAAAATTACAATACACAATCCAACATATTTTGAAGAAATCTCTATGTGAAAATTGTATATTGATTTTTTAATTCATAATGTATATTAATAAGGTTCTTTATATATTTATAAGGAACTTTTTTACGTTATCCTCTATAAAAAGATTGTATAGTATGGTAATAATAGCTAAAATCGATAATAAAAAACAAAGTGAAGGGGAGAAAGAATGATTCGTATTGAGTATGATCGATTAGTAGCTATTTGTTACAGTATAGGGGTTTTGTTATTATTAAAAATTCCAAATGATAATGAATTAATTGGGGAAAAACTATTCAATGTCTATAAGGTTCCGATACATACGTATGTTTATATGGATTATAAAGTCTCAAATATATTGATTGTTTCTTTCATACTACATGTAATTGCATTTATATTATTTTTAAAATGGCTAGGAAAAAAGGAGTCTAGTGCATTTAGAAAAATGAATAAGATAAAAGTAGTAGGTACTAGTATTTTGATTGTAATGATGCCGTTTATTTTAAATACAATCCTTCAAACATTGAATAAAACATGGTATTACGCAGGAAAAACAGGGGTAGAAGCAATAGAATATAAAAAAGAAGATAGCCAGTGTAGAATGGAGAAAAATGGAGATAATATCCAACCGAAGTGCATTGTTACTTTAAAAAATTATCGTAATCATTCACAAGCATTAAAAGTTGTTTTATATGATAATGCAAACGAGAATTCAAAAAGCTATCCAGTACCGAAACCAGTCTATTTACAAAAACATGAGACAAAGCAATTCGAATTTCAAGTTCCTGTTTCTTATAATAGAGGTATGGAAAAAGATAAAGTACCAAATATTAAATTACATTCATTGCATGAAAATGATACGAAATACAATTAATCTGTAAGTAAAAGTTTATGAGTAGGAGCAAGAATTTGAAACGATATAGAAAATCAACTTGAATCATCCAACATACTGCGAGGTAACGGTATATTGGATGATTTTTTTATGTTATCCCCTTTTTTCACGTATGAAAAGACCTGCGGTAGTATGTCAACTGAAAAATAATATCTTTTGAAGTTATCAAAGGACAAATTGCTTAAAAAAGACATCACGAAACTAGACCAGTATTTTATGTA